>NZ_KV811696.1:20978-172913 GCF_001813175.1 Corynebacterium sp. HMSC069E04
CCCTCGCCACCGCAAATCTGTGGATAACTAGTCCGGGGTCACCTCGATGGTGTTTCCCCGCACTCCTTTACCTAGAACTCTATTCAGGGAGAACAAAGTCCGGCTTGTCCAGCTCCTCAATATTGACGTCCTTGTAAGTGATCACACGGACATAGCGCACAAAGCGCGCCGAGCGGTACATGTCCCACACCCAGGCATCCGACATGCGGACCTCGTAGTAGACATCCGGGCCGGAGGTATGCGGGATGAGCTCCACCGCATTGGCCAGGTAAAACCTGCGTTCGGTTTCTACCACATAGGAGAATTGGCTGACCACATCGCGATATTCGCGGTACAGCGACAGCTCGACTTCAGCCTCGTAGTTATCGAGTTCCTCAGCGCTCACGGTGTGCTTCTCCTTCGCTCACAATTACCCGGGATCACGGTGTCACAGATTGAGCACAAGCTTAGTTCGCACTTGCTGCCTAAGCCTTCAGGCGCGCGCGAGGAATCGTGCATGAGCTTCAGCAACATTGCGATAGCTCATACGGTGCTCAAGCGTCGCCCCCAGCTGGGCGATGGCATCCTGATGCACAGCTGTGCCATAGCCCTTATGGGTTTCCAGAGCATAGCCTGGGTAGTGCTTCGCCACATCCACCATGAGACGGTCCCGGGAAACTTTGGCCAAAACACTAGCCGCAGCGATGCAACGTGCGGCGGTATCGCCGGCGATGATCGGCAGCTGCGGGGTGGGCAGGCCGGGGACGAAGAGGGCGTCGCTCAGCACATAGCCCGGGCGGATCCCCAGCTGCGCCACCGCACGGCGCATTCCTGACAGGTTGGCATGCTGAATGCCAAAGGCATCGATATCCTTCGCGCCTATGTGCACCACTGACCAGGCCAGCGCACGGCGTTTGATCACCGGCTCCAACTTTTCCCGGGCCGCCGGCGTGAGCTTCTTCGAATCATCAAGCCGCTCCAAGCCGGGCAGGATACGATCCGGCAAAATACACGCGGCGATAGTTATTGGCCCGCAGCAAGCTCCGCGCCCAGCTTCATCCACCCCGGCAACAGGCCCCAACCCTGCTTTGGAGAGCGCGACCTCATAGGTTCTCTTCTGTTTTAGACGGCGCATAGCGGTTAGAGGGGCATGTCCTCGATAGTGTGCGCACGGCTAATCGGAACCACCACGGCAGCGACCTTCCCGCGCACGTTCTCCACTGGAACGGTGCCCTGGAGCTTATCGCCTAGGTGCGCGCGCGAATCCAAAGAGTTTGTGCGGTTGTCCCCCATCACCCACAGGTGCCCCTCGGGAACGGTGACGGGCCCAAAGTACGCGCCGCCACAGGCCTGCGATCCCACCCGCTCATCGACGGGTATCTCCGGCGGATCGAGGACAAAGTCCTGGTTGGTGGGTTGGCCGTCCACCATGACGGCCGGATCGCCCTCCTGGCACGACACGGTCTGACCCCCGGTGGCAATGACCCGTTTGACCAGAATGTTATCGCCGTTGGGAGCCAGCCCCACAACAGCCGCCATATTTTGGATGCCGCGGAGAAACACATTGTGGGAACGCTTGACCTCAAAAGACGTGTTCCACGATTCCGGACCGGCAAAGACCACAACCTCTCCCGGGCGCGGATCGCTGAAGTAATAGCTCACCTTCTGCACCGCAATGCGGTCATTCGTACACCCCGGGCAGCCATGCAGGGTGGGCTCCATGGAAGAAGACGGGATGAGATACAGCCTTCCCACGAAGGCCTGAATCAACGCCAGCGCCACGAAGGTGACAGCCAGCGCCGAAAGAACATCGCGAACTCTAGGACTGGATGTCCGGGTCATCGACTCCACCAATACGGTTGAAGGGGAAGAAGATGAACATGACCTTGCCGCGAACATTCTCCAGGGGGATTGTTCCTTGGTACTCATCCTGCATGTGATAGCGCGAGTCCGCGGAGGCCGTGCGATTATCTCCCATCACCCAGATATTGCCCTCCGGCACGGTCACGGGGCCAAAGTACGCGCCGCCGCAGGCATAGGAACCGGTGGTTTCATCAACGCGATAGGTCGGTGGATCCTGCACATAATCCTGTTCAATGGGCTTGCCGTCCACCATGACTGCCGGATCCCCTTCTTGGCAGGACACCGTCTGGCCACCGGTGGCAACAACGCGCTTGACCAGAGTGTTCTCATCGGGCGGGGTGAGCGACACATAGCTCAGGGCATCCTGAATGCGGTGGATCACTGGGTTATCGGAACGCGGGGACACCCAGTTGCTATCCCAGTCCGGGGTGCCCTTGAATACCACGACATCACCGGGTTCCGGGCTCTTATCGCCGTAGTAGGAAACCTTTTCGGTAAAGATCCGGTCGTTATTGCAGCCTTCGCAACCATGCAATGTCGGCTCCATGGAGCCGGAGGGGATCACGTACTGCCGGCCTACAAAGTTCTGGAAAATGCCGACGACTGCGAGCACGGAGACCACTACGAGGGCAGTCTCCAGCAACCAGGGCATCTGCTTCTTTTCTTCAGCTGGGGGCGCCGCGCTTTCCGACGCCTCTCTCCCAACCCCCTGGGAACTTTCAGTAATGTCGTTTTCTTTTTCCACGGGCTAAATCCTAGCAATGTGTCTTGCCCTCACGGGCCTTGTGGCCCCGCGCGGCGCACGCTAAAAGGAGAAGGCAAAAGGAAAGCCCTTCGCCTTTCCTCACGGTGAGGATAAAGGCGAAGGGCTGTGATGCGCTGTAAATTAGCGGCGCTCCTTGATGCGGGCCTTCTTGCCGCGCAGGTCGCGCAGGTAGTACAGCTTGGCGCGGCGGACACGGCCGCGGCGGACTACCTCGATGGAGGCAATGTTCGGGGAGTGAACCGGGAAGGTACGCTCAACGCCGATGCCGAAGGAGACCTTACGCACGGTGAAGGTCTCGCGGATGCCGTCGCCCTGACGGCGGATGCAGACACCCTTGAAGAGCTGGGTACGCTCGGTGGTGCCCTCGATGACCTTGACGTTGACGTCGAGGGTATCGCCCGGGCGGAAGGACGGGATATCGTCGCGCAGCGAAGCTGCATCAACCTTGTCAATGAGGTTTGCCATTGGTGTTTTCCTTTTCAGTTTAAGACAGAGGACCCTAGCGCCACCTCGCGGCAGCTGACCGGTTCGTGCCTATTACACAGAACATCGTCATCTTTCCACACCCCACCCCGGAAGAACAAATTCCGTCAAACGCCTGACATCTCCTCATTGCGGGCTCTAAGGTGGGTGGCGCACTGACACCCCACGGGTGCCCACGGGAAGTGGGCTGAGAGTGGCGCTGATACCGCGCCTGCACCGTTCGAACCTGTCTGGTTAGCACCAGCGAAGGAAGAGAGGAGCAGCCATGACGGCTACCCATAACCCCATCCAGTCCACCAACTCCGGCGAGATCCACCCCAAGCACTCCTACTCCCCCATCCGGGAGAATGGCCTGGAGGTACCGGAGACCGAGATCCAGCTGGATGATTCCCCTACCGGCCCCAATGAGCCCTTCCGTATCTACCGCACACGTGGCCCGGAGTGTGAGCCCGAAGTCGGTCTGCCGGCACTGCGCGCCGAATGGATTGCGGAGCGCGGGGACGTTGAGGAATATGAGGGCCGCGCACGCAACCTCGCTGACGATGGCCGCTCGGCCGAGCGCCGCGGTGCGGCTTCCCAGGAGTGGAAGGGGGAGCGTCGCCAACCGCTGCGTTCTAAGGAAGGCAAGCGCGTTACCCAGATGCACTATGCGCGCCAGGGCATCATCACCAAGGAGATGGAGTTCGTGGCCCTACGCGAGCACTGCGACCCAGAGTTCGTGCGCTCCGAAATCGCCCGTGGCCGCGCCATCCTGCCTAATAACGTCAACCACCCCGAGTCGGAGCCGATGATCATCGGTCGGAAGTTCCTCACCAAAATCAACGCCAATATTGGCAACTCCGCGGTGACCTCCTCCATCGCCGAGGAGGTATCCAAGCTACGCTGGGCCACCCGCTGGGGCGCGGATACCGTCATGGACCTCTCCACCGGTGACGACATCCACACCACCCGCGAGTGGATCCTGCGCAACTCTCCGGTTCCTATCGGCACCGTGCCCATCTACCAGGCGCTGGAGAAGGTCAATGGTGTCGCGGAAGACCTGACATGGGAGATTTTCCGCGATACCGTCATCGAACAGTGCGAGCAGGGCGTGGACTACATGACCGTGCACGCCGGCGTGCTTTTGCCCTACGTGCCGCTGACCACGAACCGCGTCACCGGCATTGTTTCCCGCGGCGGCTCCATCATGGCAGGCTGGTGCCTGGCGCACCACAAGGAGTCCTTCCTCTACGAGAACTTCGACGAACTCTGTGAGATTTTCGCGCGCTACGACGTCGCTTTCTCCCTCGGCGATGGTCTGCGCCCCGGCTCCTTGGCGGATGCTAACGACACCGCCCAATTCGCTGAACTCAAAACCATCGGTGAGCTCACCCGGCGCGCCTGGGAGTATGACGTCCAGGTCATGGTGGAAGGCCCAGGACACGTCCCGCTCAACATGATTCAGGAAAACAACGAGCTCGAGCAGGACTGGGCCTCGGATGCTCCCTTCTACACGCTGGGCCCGCTGGTTACGGATATCGCACCGGGCTATGACCACATCACCTCCGCCATTGGTGCGGCACACATCGCCATGGGTGGTACGGCCATGCTGTGCTACGTCACACCGAAGGAACACTTGGGGCTTCCCAACCGCGATGATGTGAAGACCGGCGTGATTACCTACAAGCTTGCGGCCCATGCAGCCGACGTGGCCAAGGGCCACCCAGGTGCGCGCGCGTGGGATGATGCGATGAGTAAGGCCCGCTTCGAATTCCGCTGGCACGACCAGTTCGCGCTCTCCCTCGACCCAGACACCGCGCAGGCCTACCACGATGAGACCCTGCCTGCGGAGCCGGCGAAGACCGCCCACTTCTGTTCCATGTGCGGCCCGAAGTTCTGCTCTATGCGCATCAGCCAGGACATCCGGGATACCTTCTCCGACTCCCTTGGTATGCCAAGTTTTCCGGGTAAGGACGCCGTTGATCCGGAGGTCGTGGCAGCTGCCCGTGCCGGTGAGAAACAGATGTCGGAAGAGTTCAAGGCCCAAGGTTCGCAGCTCTATCAGGAGGAAGAAACCGCGCATGCCTGATCTTCGCTGCTACTTCGTCACGGGCGCGGGCACGCCTGCGGAGATCGTGCGCATCGCTGCGGCAGCGGCGCGAGGCGGTGCCGGGGTCGTGCAGGTGCGCTCCAAGCCGATTTCTGCCCGCGACCTTTTCTATTTAGGCCGCGACGTGGCCCGCGCGGTGGCGAAGGCTAACCCAGAAACGCGCGTGCTTATCGACGACCGCGTAGACGTCGCCGCCGCCCTACGCCACGCCGGCGAGCCGGTGCATGGCGTGCATGTCGGCCAAGATGATCTACCCGTCGCCGCTGCCCGCGCGTTGTTGGGTCCGGACGCGATTATCGGTCTGACCACCGGCACCCGCGAATTGGTCGAGGCCGCCAATGACGTCGCAGATGTCATTGACTACATCGGTTGCGGCCCGTTCCGCGCGACTCCGACGAAGGACTCCGGCCGCACGCCTTTAGGACTTCACGCCTACCCGGAATTGGTGAAGCTCTCCCGCGTGCCACTCGTAGCCATCGGGGATGTCACCGCTGAGGATGCAGCCGATCTTGCGGCAACTGGTGTGGCCGGACTAGCCGTCGTGCGCGGCATCATGAATGCCGAGGACCCAGAAGCTTATTGCCGCGCGCTGCTGTCCGGTTTTGACGAAGGTGCGCGATGAGTACTAGCTCTGATTCTTCAGTCATCGTCGTCGGCGCGGGCGTCATCGGTCTGGCCACCGCCGTGGAGTTGGCCGCGCGGGGCTTTAAGGTCACTGTCTTGGACCCGGCACCGGCCTCTGGGGCTTCGCACTATGCCGGGGGCATGCTCGCCCCCGCCGCGGAGGTGGTCTACCAACAGGATCCACTCTTCCCGCTGATGCGTGCCTCCGGCGCGTGGTACCCGAAGCTTATCGATCTCGTGGCTCAGCACACCGAGGTCCCAACTGGCTACCGCGCCGAAGGTACCCTCGTCGTCGCCGCTGACCGTGCGGATGCTCAGCACCTCACCGAGCTGGCTGACTATCAATCCCTCCACGGCATGGAGGTCGAGCGCATCACCGTGCGCGAAGCCCGGCGCGCCGAACCTTTGCTCTCGCCACGTCTGGCTGCTGCGGTGAGTATTCCGGGTGACACGCAGGTTTTCCCCCGCCAGTGGACAGCTGCACTGCTCAGCGCAGCCCAAGCACTCGGTGTGCGTTTCTTCCGTACGGCAGCACAGTCGATCAATGCTGACACGGGCATGGTCACCACGGCCGTCGGCGAGTTCGAAGCTGAACAGGTGGTACTCGCTGCAGGCCTGGGAGCACGCGATATCGAGTGGGCTGCATCAGCCGGGCTCGAAGAATCTCCGCTACACCTGCGCCCGGTATACGGCGATATCCTGCGCCTGCGCGTACCGGACGAGCTCCAGCCTCTGCTCACCCGCGTGGTGCGCGGCTTCGTGGAGGACCGCCCCATCTACCTCATCCCCCGCGGCGACGGCACCTTGGCGGTTGGCGCTACAACCCGCGAGGACACTCTTGCTACGGCCCAGGCCGGCGGTGTCTACGCGCTGCTTCGCGACGCCATCCGTGTGCTGCCCGCCGTCGAAGAGTGCGAATTCCTCGAGGCCAGCGCGGGTGCCCGCCCCGGAACCCCGGATGACCTGCCGTACCTCGGCCGCGTCAGCGACAAGCTCGTCATCTCCACCGGCTATTTCCGCCACGGCATTCTGCTCACGGCCCTGGCCGCGCGCTGTACACGCGAGCTCATCGAAGGCACCGAATCCAGCATCGATCTCACCGCTTGTGATCCTCTACGTCACCTCAAGGAGCAGCCATGATCCTCATCCTTAACGGCCAGCCCACTGACACCTCAGCGACGACCATCACCGAATTGTTGGACGAGCAGAACATCGCCGCCGACGGCACCGCCGTGGCCGTGTCCGAACAAGTCGTTCCTCGCTCGCAGTGGGAGTCCACCTCACTCACCGAAGGCGCGGCCGTGGAAATCCTCACCGCAGTCCAAGGAGGTTAAATGCTCACCATCGCCGAGACCACCTTTTCTTCCCACCTCATCATGGGCACCGGTGGGGCCACGAGCCACGACGCCCTTGAGCGCGCGCTCGTCGCCTCCGGAACCGAGCTGACTACCGTGGCCATGCGCCGCCACGCTGGTACCCGTGATGGTGAGAGTGTCTTCGATCTGCTGCGCCGGTTGGACATCGCCCCACTCCCCAACACCGCCGGGTGTCGCACCGCGCGCGAGGCCGTGCTCACCGCCCGCATGGCCCGCGAGGCGCTGGGGACCTCCTGGGTCAAGGTCGAGGTCATCGCCGACGAACATACGCTGCTGCCCGATGTCGTGGAAACCCTCGACGCCACCGAGCTGCTGAGCGCCGAAGGGTTCACCGTCCTGGCCTACACCAGCGACGATCCCGTAGCCGCCCAGCGCCTCGAAGACGCCGGAGCGGCAGCCGTCATGCCTCTCGGAGCCCCCATCGGCACTGGTCTGGGAATCCTCAATCCCCACAACCTCGAGCTCATCTGCTCACGTGCCTCGGTGCCCGTGCTTGTCGACGCCGGCATCGGCACCGCCTCCGATGCCACCCTCGCCATGGAGCTCGGCTGTTCCGGAGTGCTTCTCGCCAGCGCGGTCAACCGCTGCCAAGATCCCGAGGCCATGGCCACCGCCATGCGCTACGCCGTCGAAGCCGGCCGCCTAGCCCGACGTGCAGGGCGCATTCCGCAGCGCGAACACGCCCAGGCATCCTCCACCTTCGAGGGCCTAGCCTCCTGGGCCGACCACGTTCTCTAGACCTGTGGCATTGATCGCCGCCGCAAAAGGAACCTATGCTCAGCAAAGATGAACTCGCCCGCACCGCGCGCCAACGCCTTCTCCCCGGATTCGGTGACGCGGCCCAGGAGCGCCTCAATGCCGCGCACGTGCTCGTCGTGGGCGCCGGTGGGCTGGGCTGCCCGGCCCTCCAGCAGCTGGCGGCGGCTGGCATCGGGCGAATCACGATTATTGATTCCGATACCGTCGATATCAGCAACCTGCACAGGCAGGTGCTGTTTGGTGTAGGGGACCTCGGCAAGCCCAAGGCCGAGGTAGCCGCCGCGCGCGCCCGCGAGCTTGCCCCCGAGCTCACCATCACCGCGCTTAAAGAACGCCTCGGCTCCTCCACCGTCCTCGACCTGTGTTCCGAGGCCGACCTCGTCCTCGACGGCTCAGATACCTTCGATACGAAGTATCTCGTCGCTGATGCCTGCGAGCTCACCTCTACCCCACTGGCCTGGGGAACCGTGCTGCGCTACGGCGGGCAAGCCGCGCTGTGGCACTCCGGGAATGCATGTGCTGACGGGCGCGGGGTGGGCTTTCGCGATCTCTTCCCCGCCCCGCCTAGTGGCGAGGCTCTCGAGTGCTCCACAGCGGGAGTCCTGGGGGCTACGACATCGGTCATCGCGGGGCTCATGGCCACCGCGGCACTGGGCTGGTTGGGGAAGCTTCCGCACTACGAGGAGCTGCGTGGCCGCCTCACCTCCTATGAGGCGCTGCCCGGTAGCTTCCGCACACTGCGGGTGGGCGCCGATCCCGACCGCCCCCTCGTTACTGCCCTACCTGGCCGGCACACCCCGCCGCCGGAGCTTGTCACCGGCCGCGCTGCCCTCCTCGATATCTCCGAGGAGCCCAACTTTCCTTATGCCGCGGTGACACTGCCCTGGCATACCGTCACCGATGATGATGCCGTGCGCCGAGCACTATCCGCCTGCGCATCCGAACTGGTCTACGTGGCCTGCCCCTCCGGTGGGCGCAGCGCTGGCTTTGTCCTGCGCTACGCCGATCTCGCCGCGGACATGGGCATCGAGTTGCGCAACCTGCCCGGTGGGCTCGCAGCACACGATTTCTAGGCGCCAGCCGCCGCCGGCGTGCGGAAGAGATGCTCGTCGAGAATGCGCGCGGTGCCATGGTGACGGGCCCGGAGAATCACGCAAGAGGCCACCAGTGCCAGAGCGGTCACGATGAACAGCACCGCGATACCGGCCCAGAACGTCCCATCGTGGATGCCGTCGGTAGCGCGGGTAAAGGCGTTTTTCGCATAGGACATCGGGTGGAAAGGATGCAGCAAACTCAGCGGGCGTGGAATGGCGGCCACGGGCCACACGCCGCCGAAGACCATGACGCCTAGGGCAAAAGCACCGACGGCGAAGACGGCACCAATCTTGCGGCCGAAGGTTACGAGGAAGAACTGGTAGGTCGCCGCACCCACGGCCGCGATGGCGGCGATGACTAACAACATCATCGGCCAGCTGGCAGGACTCCAGCCCATGGTGGAGGACATCAAACCCATAAAGGTCAAGATCAAGAAGTTCAGCCCCGCCACCACGCCGAAGGCCGCCAGAATGCCACGTACCGGGCTCGTGACTGACTCGCCGCGACGGCCCAGGTAATACGGCAGCGTCATCGCCAGAAGCAGCATCACAAGGAAGCCGAAGACCAGCACGAAGAGCAACAACGCGCCACCAGTGATGTTCTTCTCGGTCGGGTCAACCGGGCTGACCACCGTCTGTACAGGGTGAAGGTTGGAGGAGGTGAAGTTGATGGGCACGGCCATGTTCTGTGCGGACGTATCCGGCTGGCTAATGGAGGGGGCTTTGGCGGCACCGTCGGCAAGCTTGGTAGCCAACTCATTGGAGCCCGCCTTGAGCTGGTCCATGCCATCCTTCAGCTCCGTACCACCGGCTGCCAGCTGGCTCGTGCCGTCCTTCAACTCACCGGTGCCCTCATGCAAGCGGGAAGCACCATCCTGCAGCTGGGCGGCACCGTCGCCCAGCTCGCCAACACCCGCGCGCAACTGCTGCGAGCCATCGGACAAGCGGTGCGCACCGTCATTGAGGGCCATCATGCCGCCGAGGTACTCCGAGTTGGGATCGGACAGGTTGTAGTAGAGCTGACCGGTGCCGTCAGAGAGCTTTTCCAGTTGCGCCACCATGTTTCCACTGGCGGCCGGGTCCAGCTTCGAGACCAGGGAATAGAGTTGGTCGGCTTGCTGGTGCATGCCGAGGCCACGGAGGACGTCGACAAGTTGCAGCAGCGCTGGAGCTACGGCCTGCGCCTGCTTGAGCACCGGGATGAGCATGCCCGTCAGTTGGTTGACGCCGCCATCGATCTGGCCCGCGCCATCCGCTAGGCGGCCGGTTCCGGCGAGCAGTTTGTCGGAGCCGTTGGCAAGCTGCGCGGCGCCATCATCGAGCTGCGCGGCACCATCGCTGAGGCGCCCTACTCCGTCATTCAGGCGGTTCGTGCCGTCCAGCAGCTGGCCCGTACCGTTGTTGAGATCGCCCGCGCCGGCGTCCAACTTGGCGATTCCCTCGACCGCGCGCCCGCCGCCTTCCTGCAATTTGCCCGCACCCTCATCGAGACGGCCGGCGCCCTCGGCCGCGGTTCCCAGACCATCGCTGAGTTTATTCAGCCCCTCAATAACCTGGTCGGCGTATTTCTTGGAAATCGCATTCTCGACGCTGGTCTGCACCTGCGGGATGAGGCTGGAAGAAATCACCGAGCCATTCGTGCCGTAGTAATCATTGGTGGCGAAGTGAATCTCCGGCTTGACCGGTTTATCGCTGATGATGGTGACGGCCTGCTCGGAGAAGTTCTTCGGGATGGTCACCACCATGAGGTATGTGCCCTTGAGCAGCCCCTCATCCCCGTCGCCCTTGCTGACTTCGGCAAAGTTCAGGTACTGCGTCTCCATTAGGCCTTCCACGACCTGATCGCCGTAGTTAGTGTAGGTGCCCTGCTTCTCGACGCCCGCGTCCTCATTCACCACCGCCAAATCAATGTTGCGCATGTACTTAGAGGGGTCCCACATGGCCCACATCATGGTGCCCGCGATGACGATGGGTGCTACGAGAAGGAAAACGATGAGCACGCGCGACAAGGTACTCGTGGGGCGCCAATCGAGGACGCGGTGCCACCCCATCGCCTCACTGTCGTGGCCTGCTGCGCTCCCCTTAGCTGCCTTGCCAGGCGAAGAAGCATTCTTCCGGCTTTCTTCCGTCTCACGGCGCATTCCCGCCTCCTCATGGTTTTAGCTCTGGCCCGCTTATAGCCTTCTGCCCAGGACTTTCAGAGGAAGTACAACGATAAGCGGGACCACTAGTTCATTTGTTTCACCAAACATACCACCTAATATGTTGGCTCTGTAAACTTATGGCTATTCGTGTCATTGCACCCCATGCCGTTACTCCCGTGCGAGCTCCGAATCACGACCTGGTGACTGCGTTTGGCCGTGTGGGTGCTAGTTACTCCCGTGTGAGCTCCGAGTTACAAGGCACATGAACAGGGCGTTTCCCCCCTCCGGTTGCGAGGCCTTAAGGCCTGTTTTAGGCTCTGTGCCCATGGGGGATATTGAGACCTACATCCGCCTTCGTAACTCGGGGATTGCGCTGGTGGAAGCAGCAACCAGCACACCCGAAAGCTTGCGCGCGCTGGGCGCCTCACGCGGCGATGCGGCAGAGCTGGCGTCACTTCATGCCATCTATTTCGGCGATACCCGCTTCACCGGCAAGCAGCGCACCGCCCGCCAAGCAGCCCGACGCCAAGGCCACGACCTGGCCACACTAAGCCTCATTGAGTCCTACGCCGCCAAACTGAAGAAGCAACTCGACGTCTGGAATGTGCGCGTCACACTTGCATCCACACCTTCAGAACGGATTCCTTCAGTGGCGGCGGAACGTTTGAAGGAACTCAAACCGAAACGCGTGCCGTCGCCTGGGGTGCGCCTTACCTACCGCAAGAACGGCCCGCACTCACTCACGGTTACCGACTCCGCGCTGAACATCTCCACCATGCGCAGCACGCTGGAGTCCATTAACCCCACTGACCTCCTGGACGCCACCCGTCAAGTCTTCTTTAAAGAAGGTGTGGGCTCTCGGCCGGCGGTGGGAACGAACGTCGTGATAACACTCGATGAGCTCGACAAAATCGTCCGTCATGACGGCGATGACATCGAACTCGAGCTCACCAACGGTGGGCGCATGAGCGGCGCGGAGTTTCTCACCTACAAGTTCGCCGAAACTGGCTACGCCACACTGGTCCACCCCACTATCGGCCCGGTGTGGCTGCACCGTCTTTCGCGCTTTGCCAGCGTCGAGCAACGCATCATGGCCAGCGCGGAGCACCCCACCTGCGCGATCGAAGACTGCAATAAACCGGCGGACTACTGCCAGGTCCACCACATCATCCCTTGGCAGGCGGGCGGAGAAACCAACCCGCCCAACCTGACCATGTTGTGCGCTTATCACAACGGTATTAACGACGATGACCCCACCAGCCCAACCGGCCGAGGCTATGTCTTTCGGCTGAGAGGACCCGTTGACTATATCCCGCCCTGGGGAACACCGATTACCGGGCAGCCGGCCTACCAAGAAGCCATAAACCGGCAGGCCACGAGCCCGACGCGCACTCCTCCAGGCCAACCACCCGATCCGCCGGACCCACACCCATCACCACCCAGCACTGTGTCACCGCCCGGATAGTCTTCGCGGCAGCTTAGCCGCACACGTCCACACCCCGAACCGGCTCCCCACCAGCACGGAATGTCCTCTTAACACGGCGGACTCAGCCCTGCGCCACGCGGAAACCTCAGCTTTCTTGAGGCCTTCCGAGTCTTTGGCGATCGCTCCATCCCACGGGCGTGTCCAATGCACCGTCCGTGCAGAACAGCCCGCCGAAAAACTCACAAACTCCCAACCGTTTGAACGGTCAGGGGTTTGTGGCGCGTGACTAGATGAGCTTTAAAAGCCGGCTTTCTTGAGGGCATCGGCCATCGAGCCACCGCCGCCGCGGTCCGCGCGGCCACGCCCTCCGTTGCGCCGGTCGGAACGGCCGCCTCGCCCCTCGGAACGCCCGCCGCCGTTGCGGCGCTTGGGGGCGGGCTGGCCGGGTTCGTCGTCAAGCCGCAGCGACAAACCAATGCGCTGGCGCTCCACGTCGACCTCCATGACCTTGACCTTCACCACTTGGCCCGAACGGACCACATCATGCGGGTCAGAGACGAACTTGTGGCTCATCGCGGACACATGCACAAGCCCGTCCTGGTGCACGCCAACGTCGATGAAGGCACCAAAGGCCGCAACGTTGGTCACGGTGCCCTCCAGAATCATGCCCGGTTTCAAGTCCGAGACCTTGTCTACGCCTTCCTTGAAGGTAGCCGTCTTGAATTCTGGGCGCGGGTCGCGGCCAGGTTTGTCCAGCTCCGCAATGATATCCGTCACCGTCGGCACACCGAAGGTATCGTCAGCAAAGTCCGCCGGCGACAGCTTCGTCAACACGCGCGAATTGCCGATGAGCTCCGAAACCCCCAGCCCGGTCTTCTCCGCGATGCGCGCCACCACCGGGTAAGCCTCCGGGTGCACGGCCGAGGCATCGAGCGGGTCCTTACCTCCATTGATGCGCAAGAAGCCAGCCGCCTGTTCGAAGGCCTTCGGCCCCAAGCGCGGCACCTTCTTCAGCTCCTTGCGTGAAGCAAACGTGCCATTCTCATCGCGATAGGCCACGATGTTGGCCGCAATCGTGGAGTTCACTCCGGCCACGCGCTCCAGCAACGGAGCCGAGGCGGTATTAAGGTCCACGCCGACGCCATTCACGGCATCCTCCACCACACCATCGAGGGTGCGGGCGAGCGCGACCTGGTTGACATCGTGCTGATACTGCCCCACGCCGATGGCCTTCGGGTCAATCTTCACCAGCTCCGCCAGCGGGTCCTGCAGGCGGCGCGCGATGGACACCGCGCCGCGCAGGGAGACGTCCATGTCGGGGAACTCATCGGCCGCCAGCTGCGAAGCCGAATACACCGATGCACCGGCTTCCGAGACCACGACCGGGTTCGGCCGCTTCCCACCCGCCTGCGCGATGAGGTCCGCGACTTCACCGGCGAGCTTCTCCGTCTCACGCGAAGCGGTGCCATTACCAATCGCCATGAGGTCCACCGAATGAGCCGCGCTTAACGACGCCAACTCCCTCACCGCCTCAGCCCACTTCTGCTGCGGCTGGTGCGGGTAGACGATGGTGGTGGCAAGGACCTTGCCCGTCGGGTCGACGACCGCGCACTTGACGCCATTACGGTAACCCGGGTCCAAGCCCAGCGTCGCGCGCTGGCCCGCCGGGGCGGCCAGCAGAACATCGCGCAAGTTGGTAGCGAAGACCTTGAGCGCTCCTTCCTCGGCCTTCTCCTTGAGACGCATGCGCACGTCGAGGCCCGAGGAGATGGAGAGTTTGGTGCGCCAGCCCCAGTGGACGGCGTCGGCAAGCCAGCGTGAGGTGGCAACGTCCAAGTCGAAGCGCTCCGCAATCATGCCCTCATACATGGCGTCATCGCCGGCATCGAGGTTGAGCTGCAGCACGCCTTCGTTCTCACCACGCAACAGCGCCAGGATGCGGTGCGAGGGAAGCTTGTCGAAAGGCTCAGAGAACTCGAAGTAGTCCTTGAACTTCGCGCCCTCGGTTTCCTTGCCTTCCACCACACCGGCATTCATGGAACCGCTGGTGTACATGCGCTCGCGCACTTCGCCGACGAGGTCCGCGTCCAGTGCAAAACGGTCCACCAAGATAGCGCGAGCACCCTCGAGGGCTTTCTTCGCTTCCTCGAAGCCTTCAGTGAGGTACTCCCCTGCCAGCTCGGCCGGATCCGCCGAAGGATTCTCAATGAGTTTGTCCGTCAGCGGCTCAAGTCCTGCCTCGCGCGCGATATCCGCCTTGGTCTTGCGGCGCTTCTTATACGGCAGGTACAGATCCTCCAGGCGCGCCTTGGTCTCGCAGCCCTGGATCAGTGCGCGCAGCTCATCGGTCAGCTTGCCTTGCTCCTCAATCGCGGCGAGCACCGTTTCCTTGCGCTCCTCCAGTTCCCGCAGGTAGGTCGAGCGTTCCTCGATGATACGCAGCTGCGAGTCATCCAGCCCGCCGGTGGCTTCCTTGCGGTAACGGGCGATGAACGGAACGGTGTTACCCTCCGCCATGAGCTTGAGGGCGGCTTCGACAAACTGCTCTTTGACGCCCAGCTCTCCAGCGATGGTGGCTGCGATATTCACAAAACCTCTTTATGGGTCGGGGACTTAAGACCTTCTCACCCTATACCCCGCCCTGCCACGCGCAGGAAGTGCCCAGCCCAAACTCGGTGTGACCAATCTCTGAGGTCCCGTACCACAATGTGTGCGGCGGCAAACAGTCCGCGACGGCCGCGGTGACCTTCGTCAGCGGTAAATCTGAAGAGCCGTTGACGATGACCCTCCACACGTGCTCACCCACCGGTGGCTGACCGTGCTTATCCATGTACTCGTTGACCAGAATGTTGTCGGGTTCGCAGGTAAATGACACGACCTCGGCGTTGATGTCCTGTGGCTCGACTCCGCCTTCACGCAAACGCTGCGGCATACCTTCGAGGACCTTGTTCCATTCAGCTTCGGTCATAAGTATTGACAAGTCAGTGCTCACGTCCATCTCAATCCTCCTTTAAGGTTTCCAGGTAGGCGCGATCGGCGTCACTTAGCTCCGCTGCATCCAGCAACTCTGGGCGGCGCTGCCACGTCCGCGCCAGCGACTGCTCGCGGCGCCACCGGTCCACACGGGCGTGGTCACCGGAGGTCAGCACGTCCGGAACCTGAAGGCCGCGCCACTCGCGCGGCTTGGTGTAGCTGGGCCCCTCCAGCAGGCCATCGGAGAAGGAATCTTCTTCGTGCGAGCGCCGGTTCCCCAACACACCAGGAATGAGGCGCACGACGGCTTCAGCAATGACGAGAACAGCTACCTCGCCGCCGATGAGCACGTAGTCGCCAATGGAGACCTCACGTACGCGGTAACGGTGCTGCGCATCGTCGACGACGCGCTGGTCGATGCCCTCGTAGCGCCCGCACGCAAACACAATATGCTCCTCCGCGGACCAAGCTTGCGCATCGGCCTGAGTAAAGGGCGTGCCCGCAGGGGTCGGCACGATGAGCAGCGGTTTGTCCGAATCCTCGCTTTCACCATAAGAGCGCGCCTCGACGCCATGGATGTCATCGTGGCGCGGCTTGCTCAGGTGCGGCAGGGCGCTCTGCAGGTCCTGGGTGGAGGCGATGCCGGAGGAGACGTCGTCAAGCGCCGGCCCCCACACCTCAGGCTTCATCACCATGCCAGGGCCGCCCCCATAAGGGGAATCGTCAACGGATTTATGCACGTCGGTGGCCCACTGGCGCAGGTCATGCACGCCCACCGCGAGCTTCCCCTGCTCGATGGCCTTGCCCAACAGCGCGTGGCGCAGCGGGTCGAGATACTCCGGAAAAATGGTGAGAACGTCAATCCTCATAGGTCGAGCAACCCTTCCGGCGGGGTGATGGTACAGGTCCCCGCCTCCAGATCGATCTCCGGCACGATCTCCTCCACGAAGGGCACGAGCGCTTCTTTGCCTTCGGTGAGCGTGACTTCCAGCAGGGACTGCGTGGGGCCGTGCGTCACGCCGGTCACCTCACCTACCTCTTTGCCATCAAGGAGGACGCGCAGGCCTTCCAACTCGTGGTCATAGAAGCCGTCGTCTTCTGGGTCATCCAGGGGTTCGGCGAAGAACTGGGTGCCACGCAGGGAATCCGCGGCCGTGCGGTCTGGGATTTCCTTAAACGTGATGAGCAGGCGTCCCTTGTGGGCGCGCACCGCTGCAATGGTGAGCTCATGTTCCTTCTTACCTTGCTTACCGTGAAGGACCTCGCCGACGGCGAATCGGGTCTCAGGGGAATCGGTGGTCACCTCGACGGAGACCTCGCCTTTAATGCCGTGGGATTTCACCACGCGACCAATGAGTAGTTCCATGCCTGCTAGCTTAACGGGCTACGCTGGGGCGGCATGACTGAGCTTCCCATCAATGATGCAACCACCTTTGGCGACGCCTCCCACAACAGCGCCGCCCTCGCAACGCTGAATCTGCTCGATGAGGCCCCCGAGCCGCACCCCACACGCCCCAGACCAGCCGTTAAGAGGGTCCTCAGTGCCGACGGCGCAAACCTCATCCTCTTTTCATTCCTGCCGGGACAAGACCTACCTGATCACAAGGCCGCACACCCCATCACCGTGCAGGTGCTCCGGGGATCGGTGATTTTTAGTTGCGAGGAACAGGATGAGGTGCTCGCTCCCGGACGCATAGTGCACCTTCCGGCGTACGTGCCGCATGCGGTGACATGTAGCGAGGAACCTGCACTCATGCTGCTCACCATGTTGACACCACACACTAGCGCGAATGTATAGACTTTTAGTACTATTCTTATAGTGTGAGTAGTTCGAAGCCGTATCACCATGGAAATTTGCATGAAGAGATCCTCCAGGAGGCCATCAAGCTTGGCCGAGAGGGAGGACCGGAGGCGGTGACGATTCGCGCCGCAACGCGCGCGGTCGGTGTCTCCCCTACTGCCGCCTACCGCCACTTCAAGGATCAAGCCGCGCTTCTCGATGCCGTCGCGGACGTCGCCACCTACGAACTCATTACCAAGCTCAGCGAGGCCTTCGAAGAGACGGAAGGCACCATCGTCGACAAGATGATGGCGGCTGGTTTTGCCTACTACCACTACGCCTTGGAGGAGCAGAACTTCTTCGAGTGCATGATGGCCACGAGCGGTTTTGATATTCCAGCTGGACTCGCGGCCGCGGCCGAGGGCCCCGGCGAGGACCTACGCGTGCAGGCCACATTCAATTTCTACGGCTACATGGAGCAGTATGCGCGCTCCATCGGACAGGAACCCAGTAAGCAACACATGATGCAGAATTGCCTGGCCGGCTGGTCCACTGTGCACGGTTTCACAGTCTTGTGCCTCAGCGGTCATTTGAGGTCGCTACCGGAGGAAAAGGTGGAAACCTTGGCGCAATCGGTCATAGCCTCCGCTGTCCGCGGCTTGGACTTCGACAATCCTCTGGAAGCGCACCACCCCGGGCGATCCTAAGCACTAAAAATCCCCGCGACCGACAGGTCAGCGGGGATAATCTTTTAGCCGAGTAGAAATTACTCTGCGGACTCCTCAGCCTCAGCGGAGTCGGCCTCTTCAGCCTTAGCGGCCTCTTCCTCGGCCTTAGCAGCCTCAGCGGCCGCGGCTTCCTCAGCAGCCTTCTCGGCGGCAGCCTTAGCCTCAGCCTCTTCCTTGGCCTTGCGCTTCTTCTCGGTGATGGCCTCGATGGTCGGGCCGTTGTTGGCCTCAGCCAGAGCAGCGTTGAAGAGGTCCAGCTTGGACGGCTTCTCCTCAGCAACCTTCAGGGTGCCCTCTGCGCCCGGCAGACCCTTGAACTTCTGCCAGTCACCGGTCACCTTGAGCAGTGCGAGAACCGGCTCGGTCGGCTGCGCGCCGACACCCAGCCAGTACTGAGCGCGCTCGGAATCGATCTGGATCAGGGACGGCTCCTGCTTCGGCTGGTAGATACCGATGTTCTCGATAGCCTTGCCGGAGCGGCGGGTGCGTGCATCAGCGACGATAACGCGGTACTCAGCGTTGCGGATCTTGCCCATACGCTGCAGCTTGATCTTAACGGCCATGATTGGCTCCTTTTCTAGTCACCGGGCAGTTCAGACACGCGCCGCTTGGTGGCGCGCCGGTTCAACCCTTGGATTTATCCTGCGCGTGACGTGCCGGCCGTCCGTAGGCGGTACCGGCGTTACGCAGAGATGAAGTTTTATGTGTCCTCCACGCTGTGCGTGAACAACCCCACCAACTTTAGCGGAACCCACACAAGATAGGAAATCCCCCTTAGCTCTTGCAGAGTTAGGCCTTACCCCGCGAAGGGGGTAGTCTGTAATGCGGTTATTTCGACGCCACACACTCCTCTTTTTATGAATAAACAAGCCCCCTCTACATTCCGCTACCGTTACGACCTTGACGGCCTCCGCGGCATCGCGATCGCCTTGGTTGTTCTGTACCACGTCTTCGTTGGTCGTGTCTCAGGTGGCGTCGATGTCTTCCTCCTGCTTTCTGGATACTTCTTCTTAGGCTCGCAGCTGCGCTATGCCGCACGGCCGAATGCCTCCTTGAACCCGTGGTGGCCCATCTGGCGCACGCTCCGCCGGCTGGTGCCTTCCCTCGTGCTCGTCATCGGCGTGAGCTATGTGCTTGTCCGACTCTTCGCCCCGAAGCTTTTAAACACGGAGTTGACCAAGCAGATCACTGCGACGGTCTTCTACTACCAGAACTGGGAATTAGCACGGCAGAACGCTGACTACGCAGCCGCTTCAGCAACTACGTCACCACTGCAGCACATGTGGTCCATGGCTGTGCAGGGCCAGTTCTACCTGCTGGGTATCTTCTTCGCTCTCGGCCTGGCCGCTTTCATGCGCCTGCGCCCCAAGAACACGGGCCTGCGAGAACAGCGTTTCTCTTCCATTAATTCCATCGCGGGCCCGATCCTCCTCGTAGTCACCGTCGTTTCTTTTGCCTATGCATCCCGCGACGGCCTCTTTGGCACCCCGGAAAACTACTATTCCACATGGTCGCGCGCCTGGGAGCTAACTTTGGGCGCGGTGCTCGTTATCTATGGTTCGCACCTGCGCATGCCGCAGCGCCTGTCCAACCTCGCCACGGCTCTCGGCTTGGCGGCTCTGGCTGGTACCGGCCTGCTTATTTCCGATAGCTTGGCCTTCCCTGGGCCGCTGTCTCTTCTGCCCATCGGCGGTGCAGTACTCATCATCATTGGTTCCGGCGGGTCTTTCTCACGGGTGCTCACCACCCGAGTTTCTCGCTGGCTCGGTGATATCGCCTACCCGCTCTACCTGTGGCATTGGCCGCTGCTCATCATTTCCATCGCCGCCCTCGGCCTTGACACCCCTCCGTGGTGGCTCGGGGCCATCATCATCATGGTGTCGCTGGGCTTGGCGGACCTGACGCATCGTTTCGTCGAGAAGCCCCTGCGCCAGCACCGCAAACGCCCGCTTGCCGACGACCTCCCCGTCCACCGCGGCCTCGCCGACCTTCGCACTCGCACCGGCGCTCTGCGGGGCGTTGGCGGAGTCCTCGTTGCCGCCTGCACCGTTGCGCTCGTGGCCGTTCAACCGCTGTGGCTGCGCAGCCTGCAGGAAGCGAACCACGAAATGCTCGACCCGAAGCTCTACCCAGGAGCGACGACCTTCGTCGAGAACATCACGCCGCCTGAGAACGTAGAGATCAAGCCTGACCCGATTCTCGCGCGCGGCATTCAGCCGCCAGTCGCCGACAACTGGTGCTTCATCCCGGAGCAAGAGCCAACGGACTACTTCATCGAGACCCAGAAGGACGGCGTGACGCCGTGCATCTTCGGTGATGTCAACTCCGATGTCGAGGTCTACCTGGTGGGCGGTTCGCACGCGGAGCAGTATTCTTCGGCCTTGGATCACTTGGGCCGCGAGATGGGTTTCAAGCTGGTTCCGCTCACCCGCGTGGGTTGCCCCATCGAGCTCGGCGATGAACTGAGTGTGAAGCCTTCCTGTGCCGAGTGGAGCAAGGAAGTGGTCAAGCGCATTATCGATGCGGACCCGGCCCTCGTGGTCTCTAATTCAACGCGACCCGGCCAGCCCTTGGGTCACGGCCCAGACGCCGTCCCGCCCGGCTATAAGGCCTTCTGGGACGAATTGGCCAAGCACGATATTCCCTTCTTGGGTTTCCGTGATAACCCGTGGGGATTCGATGAGCACGGCAATGGCCTCCAGTTTGATGAGTGCTACGTAGCCACCCAGGATTCTCTCGGATGCGGCATGCGCTTCGAAGAGGTCTACGCTCCCTATGACCCCGGCGCCGAAGTCCTCTCCCAGTACAAGAACATGCTGGCCGTGGACACCTCGACGTGGTTCTGCGATGCCAACGGCGATTGCCCGGTCATCATCGGCAATATCATGGTGTACCGCGATATGCACCACTTCACCAAGGCCTTCGCGGATTCGGCCATCCCGCTCATCCGTGAAGCCATCACCCCCTTCCTCAAGGGCGAGACGGTGCAGCAGCAGCCCCCGCAGATCCCGACGGACAGCCCCATAGTGCCTCAGTCCGCTGAGACGCCTCCGACCACACCGGCGGAGCCTATCCCCTATCCTGCATATCCGGCAGATAAAGCCATTTAGAACGACAAGGGCCGGCGCTTTTTAGCGCCGGCCCTTATTAGCGAAGAATGCTGCTGCATTCTTCGGTTATTTCTTTTTGCCCTGCCCAAAGTCCAGGTTGTTGAGATCGATATTCTCCATGCCCTTCGGCATCTTGATATCTCCCAGCCCGGGCATGCCGCCGCCGAGCTGTTCCTGCATCTTCTGCAGTTCTTGCATCGACGGCATTCCGCCGCCCATCCCCGGCATACCGCCGCCACCACGACGCTTCGGCGGCTTGCGCTTGCCGTTCTTGCCCTTGCGGCCCTTCGGCTTCTTCTTGGTAGCGGAACGCCCACCGCCCATGCCTGGCATGCCAAAACGGCCGGCCATCTGCGACATCATCTTCTTGGCTTCGGTGAAGCGCTCAATGAGCTGGTTGACGTCAGACACGCTCACGCCAGAACCGAGGGCAATGCGCTTACGACGTGAAGCGTTGAGAATCTTCGGGTTTTCCCGCTCCTTCGGCGTCATACCGCGGATAATGGCCTGGATGCGGTCAAGCTGCTTTTCGTCGACCATATCGGCGATCTGGTTCATCTTGTTGCCGCCGGGCATCATCTTGAGCAGGTTGCCCATCGGGCCCA
The DNA here is from genome assembly GCF_001813175.1 of Corynebacterium sp. HMSC069E04. Lineage (NCBI taxonomy): Bacteria > Bacillati > Actinomycetota > Actinomycetes > Mycobacteriales > Corynebacteriaceae > Corynebacterium > Corynebacterium sp. HMSC069E04. The sequence continues at coordinate 42,778 of NZ_KV811696.1, forward strand.
GGTTGCGCACCATGAGCATCATGTCCAAGAAGTCATTGAGCGTCATCTCGCCGGAGCCCATCTTCTTGGCGGCTTCCTCCGCCTTAGACTGATCCAGCTTGGACTCCGCCTGCTCAATAAGTGTCAGCAGGTCACCCATGCCCAGAATGCGCGAGGACATGCGCTCCGGGTGGAAGACATCGAAATCCTCGAGTTTCTCACCGGTGGAGGCGAACATGATGGGCTTGCCCGTGACCTCACGAATGGACAGTGCCGCACCACCGCGGGCGTCACCGTCCAGCTTGGTCAGGACGACACCGGTGAAGTCCACGCCATCGCGGAAGGCCTCGGCGGTCTGCACGGCGTCTTGACCGATCATCGAGTCAATGACGAAGAGGACTTCGTCCGGATTGACGGCATCGCGGATGTTGCGCGCCTGCGTCATCAGGGTCTCATCGATGCCGAGACGGCCGGCGGTATCGATGATGACGATATCGTGCTGGGTGCGCTTGGCCTCTTCGATACCGCGCTTGGCGACGTCCACCGGATCCCCATGGGAGGTTCCCATCTCATGCTCGTGGGAATCCAGGGAGGTACCCGGATCCGGAGCGTAGACATCGACTCCCGCGCGCTCGCCAACGATCTGCAGCTGCTGCACCGCGCCCGGGCGCTGAAGGTCACAGGCCACCAGCATCGGGGTGTGTCCCTTGGAGGCCAGATGCTTAGAAAGCTTGCCCGCCAAGGTGGTCTTACCAGCACCCTGGAGGCCGGCGAGCATGATGACCGTCGGCGGGTTCTTCGCCAGGTTTAGGCGGCGGGTCTCGCCGCCGAGAATCTCGATGAGCTCCTCGTTGACGATCTTGACTACCTGCTGCGCCGGGTTCAGTGCCTCGGAAACCTCGGCGCCTGCCGCGCGTTCCTTAATGCGCTTAATAAAGCCGCGCACGACGTTGAGCGAGACGTCCGCCTCCAGCAACGCCAGACGGATTTCGCGTGCTGTGGCATTGATGTCCGCCTCGGTCAGCTTGCCCTTGCCGCGCAGGCCGGACAGGGCTGATTGCAAGCGGTCAGACAAAGACTCAAACACGTTAAAAGTGCTCCCTCAACTATCGTGGATAAATTTATAACTTCCCCAGCTTAGCCGTTGACCAGTGCTTGGGTCACATTCCGGACTAGCGTAGCGCGGGGGATGTCGCCAAGCGGCACGGCGTGAAGCACCATCGTGGCACCCGGCGTGGTGGTGGATAGCCACTCGCACTCCGGAAGCAGCGCGAGCACGTGGCCGAGGGTACCTGGGTAGTCATCGATGCGAACCTCGAAGACTCCCCCAGTCCACATCGCCGTCGCCGGTCCCGGTACGAAATCAGGCAGCACGGTATAGGTCCCTGATTTATAGGACTGCACGAGGCGCTCCTCTACCGTCGCGAGGTCAATGGCACCGTGAAGAGCGCGAATATCAAACTCACCGGCATAGCCCTCCTCAGTGCGCACGAGGCGCGAGGAGAGGATGTTCCAGCCCAACGCGGCGATAAGTGCCAACGCACGCACGGCCTCCCTCTGATAGCTGCCGCGCCACAGGACGGTAAAGCTGTCATCCTCGGGGTTGTGGCGCAGTCCAATGACGCGGTCGGCGGCAACCAGAGGACGAACTGGATGCAGAGCTTCTAGCTGTGCAAAAGCGCGGCCGCTGACCGCATCGATTCCTTTCTCCAGCCTGCGGTTCCACACGCCGGGACCGGTGGATTCAGCATCGGTGCGGGCGAGTACGACGAGGAGCGCTAGAGTCAGGTAGTCATAGCGCACGGCTTCGAGGAGCTCGTCACGGGCTTCATCGGATACAGGATCGGTACGGGAGACGATGCGCGCCAGAGTGGTGTGCTCAGCGACCACGGTTTGCACGCGGGAGCGATCCGCCAGGTCGAGGCCAAGCTTGGCCGCGGCACGCGCCACCATCTCCGCCCCCACCAGCTCGTGCGGGCGACCATATCCTTTCCCGATATCGTGGTAGAGCCCCACCAAGAGCAGCAGATCGGGCCTCGCTACGGAGGTGCGTGCTTCTGCACAGCGCGCGACGGTAAGGATGGAGTGGTAGTCCACGGTATGAGCGTGCGTGCGCTCGCGCGGCAGCAGCCCTCGGATGTGTTCCCACTCTGGGACGAGCCGCTCCCACAAGCCGTGAGCATCCATCTCCTGAATGAGGCGCGGGGTATTGAGCGGCGAGGACAATAAACTAAAGAATGCATCCGTCGCAGCGGCGGGCCAGCGTTCGGGCAGCTCCGGTAACTCGCGCAGCTGCTCCCAGACATGGGGCGGAACGCTTCTGCCCGAGCGTGCTGCGGCGGCGGCCACGCGCAAGAGCAGCCACGGCTCATCCAAGTCCGCGGCACGAGCGAGACGGATCTCGCCTCCGGCATCAACCACCCCAATATCGAGGGGCTTACGTGTGCGGTTGTGGCTGCGTTTGGATACGACTCCCCGGGCAGTCGCCAATGCCCTCTCCACGGCTCTATCTACCGCGGTAGCCGCGGTGACCACGGCCGCGGACAAGTCATAGCGGTCGGCGAAACCAAGCTCGTGGGCGATCTCCGCGGCGAACTCAGGGTCGAGAACATCGCGGTGCCGCCGGGCGGTGACGTGAAGGAGCGTGCGGACGTCGAGAAGCAAGGCCTGCTCCTCCTCAAGTGCTGGGGCATCCGCGAGGTTGCCAAGGGCGAGCGCCCGCAGGAATTGGATATCGCGCAGGCCGCCGCGCCCATTTTTAATATCCGGATGGGTCATCGTGGCCAGGGTGCCAGAACGGCGCCAGCGAGTAATGGCGAGGTCGACGAAAGCGTCGAAGTTGCTCTGCAGTAGGCGGCGCCACGAGGCATAGACCTGGGCGCGGGTGGAGTCCACGAGCTGCTTGTCGCCGGCAACGAAGGCCAGATCCAGCTGCGCGAAGCCGGCGGCGGGATCGGAACCAGCGATAGCGCCAAATTCGCTGGGGGTCCGCACCGCATAGTCGAGCCGGTATTTGGCATCCCAGATGGGGTACCAGATTTCAGCGACCACATCTTCGGGCAGCTCCGTATCATCCGGGTGAAGGAGGATGAGATCAAGATCCGAAAAAGGGGTCATCGCCCGGCGGGCGAAAGAACCCGTAGCGGCAAGCGCACAGCCGGACGGAAGCTGCAGAGACTGCGTCAGCTCTATCGCCGAGGCATAGGCATCCTCACGCAGTTGAGCGGCCGTAGACACTTCTACAGGGCTGCCTCGCCGCGCTCACCGGTGCGCACGCGGATGACATCCTCAACAGGAGTAATCCAAATCTTGCCGTCACCGATCTTTCCGGTATAGGCGGCGTCAACGATGGCAGAAAGGATATCCTCCACCTGCTCGTCGGAAGTGACTACCTCCAGCTTGACCTTGGGCACGAAGTCGGTGGCATACTCGGCGCCACGGTAGACCTCGCTGTGGCCGCGCTGCTGGCCGAAACCCTGGGTCTCGGTCACGGTCAGGCCGTGCACGTCGTGCTGCTCCAAGGCCTCACGGATGTCCGGCAGCGTGAACGGTTTGACGATGGCAGTGATGAGCTTCATCTGTTACTCCTTAGCTCCGGCGGTGTCGACCCGCGGCTGGACGGTTGGTGCAGGATTCATCCTAGCGTCGTGGGTGTGGCGGCGGTGCGAAGCCCCATGCGCCATAGACGAACTTCCAAAGTTCGCGCTAAACCTCCTCCTCAGAGGCCTCAACGGTCTGTGCACTCTTGCGCATACGCTTGGCGTACTTCACATCAGTGACGGTCACACCGTAGATGGAGCGTCCCATGTAGAAGGAGCCCACCGAGGCGATGATCCACACGCCGAAACACGCGATCATGACCTTGATCAGCGACCACAGGGAAAACCCGTTCTCGGCAAAATCCACGACTACCTTCGCCACAAGCAGCAGCGGGACGGCCAAGCCGACCGTCGGCCCCAACAGGTTAACGCGGGTCAATGCATCAGGCGCACGCCACAAGGCGATAGCGGTCGCAATGACCAAGACCGTGGCCACGACCAACAGAATCGAGGCGATAATCTCCGGGATAGTCATGGTCTTACCTCCTGCCCTTCGAGATGATGCGGGCCATCGACAACGTCGGCAGCACGCCGGCCGCAATAGCCGCGAGCATGGCGATGTCATAGACGATGGACGCGTGATTAGTCATGGACCACGAAATATACATGCACAACATGCCGTAGAAGACCATGTCACTCATCACGGTGCGGGTGAGCTCATCACGGGAGCGCAAGGCCAAAACCAACGCCGCGCACACCGATGCGCCGATGAGGAAAATACAGACAAAGACTACCCATTGAAAGGCGCTCATCGAGGAAAAATCAATCATTTCTTATCATCCTTTCGGGCATCCTTGTTCTGCGCAACCTGGCGCAGGGGCCACACGGAATACTTCTCCACATCGTGCGCGGCAAGCGGGGTATCGTCCGCCTTCGCGATATCGGGTGCGCGCATATGGCGGCCCAGTGTATCCAGCGGATACTCGTAGAACGTAGAGGCGAGCTCCTTGGTGGGACCCTGCCCAGGAACGCCATAGTCAATACCTTTCACCTGCGGGGCGAGGCGCTCCTCCATATCCGCCAGATCTTCCATAATGCTGGCTGGGTCATCCCCCATGACCGCTTGAACCAGCACGATACGCGGCAGGCCTTCTGCAATCGGCTCGCGCAAGCCCAAGGACAAGGTACCTGGGGTTGCGGTAATGGACGAGGTGAACCAGAAGATCTCCCACGCGCTGGTCACGCGCAAGGGGTACCGCACCACTACCGGGCGGTAGCTATTCTGCGGCTTGAAGGATTCTGCGGCGAGCAAGAAACCCGCGACAAAGATTTCCTTGATCAGCCATAGCGCGTAGACAACGGCATGCACTGCAGTCTTCATTTAACGGCCCTCCTGAAGGGAGTCGATGTCGGGTAAGGCTACGGGGTCGTCGCCAAGCACTGCGTCTGCATAAGCCTCCGTATCCAACAAGTCCGCTGAGGCTTCCATCGTGACGCTGATGACCGGACCGGAGAGAATGAACATGGTCAGCGAACCCAGGATCAACGCTGCCGAGGGCGCCATCAGCTTCTTACGGATCACCAGCTCATCGGGCACCTTCTCCTTGGGCAAATCCTTGCCCCAGAAAACGCGGCGCCACACGCGCAGCATGGCCAGGAACGCGGCGAAGGAGGCGATGATAATCACCGCGATGACGGTCCATGCCCATGCCCCGCCGGTGCGCGCGACTTCCGCGACGATGAGGACTTTGCCCCACATGCCGGAGAAGGGTGGGAAGCCCACGACGGAGAAGGCACCTGCGGCGAAGATCCACGCGATGATGGGATCACGGCGCGCCAAGCCAGAAAGCTTGTTGAGCCTGCCCGTACCGTACGTCTCCTCGATAGCACCAGAAGCCAAGATGAGGGAGCCTACCGTGAGCATGTGGTGAATGGTGTACAGGATTCCGGCGGCCAGCGCGCGCTGGGCATCGTGGGTGGTGAAGGCCATCATCACCAGGATGAAGGGCATACCGTTGAGCATCTGGTAGCCCAGCACGCGGCGGATGGAGTTCTCAGCCAAACCACCGAAGGAGCCCACCACCATGGAGATGATCATGATGACGATGATGAGCGTTCCCCAGCGCTGGTCCATATCGAACAGCTGCACCCACAGGCGGTAGAGCATGTACACCGCCACCTTGGTGTGCAGGCCGGAGAACAAGCCCATGACGGCAGCCGACGTGCCCGGGTAGGTACGCGGCAGCCAGGATTGCACGGGGAACACGCCAGCCTTCGCGGCGATGGCGATAACGATGATGCCGGAAGCCACCGTCACCGGACCGCTACCGGCGGCAGCACCTGTCAGCGCCGCCAAGTTAACTACGCCAGCCACCGAGTAGATATAGCCCACGCCAACCACCAAAAGCGTGGAGGCGAACAAGTTCACCAACACGAAGGCGCGGCCGGCGGCCAAGCGTGACCACGTACCGGACATGGTGATGAGACCATAGGAGGGCAGCAGCATGACCTCGATAAACACGAAGAAGTTAAAGAGATCAGCGGTGAGCAGGGCGCCGCACACGCCGGTGATCAAGATAAGCGTCAGCGATGGGTAGTAGCGCGACTTGGTCTCACCACCCACGATGGCGAACCAGTTGGCACCGAAGGCCACGATCATCGTCGTGATGAGCATCAGTGCTGAGAAGGTATCGGCCGCGAAGGCAATACCTGCGTTGCCCACGTAGTTACCCACGCTGTGCGCCACCACACCGTTGTTCATGGTGTAGAGCAACAGTGCAAAGGAAGCGAAGATACCCACGCCCGGAACGATGAGCATGATGGCATCGCGCACGCGGTGCCATGGCGCAAGAAGCGCCAGCGCCGCTGATCCGAGGGGAACCGCCGGGAAGAGCGGGAGGAGGGCGCTTACGGTGTCATACATCTAGTTGTCCTCCTCTTGTTCGAGTTCTTTCAAACGGTCCATCTTGTTGGCCGAGCGCTCCAGAATCTCCCGGTTCTGGGTGTCTCGTCCCAGCGTGGAGAAAGCGTGGTCAATGGTGTTGTCATCCACCGGCTCAACGACGTCCGTGTCGTCGTTCGCGCCCATCGCCGCCATGGTCAGCAGAATGGTCGAAGTAGCCATGGAAATCACCACGGCGGTCAGCACAAAGGCCTGCGGCAGCGGGTCCGCCATCTGGTCCATGCCCACCTGCGATGGAAAGGACTCTCCGCGATAGGAGTACACGCCGGTGGCCAAGAGCATGAGGTTAGCTCCGTGGCCGAAGGCCATCATGCCCAGCACGATGTGCACGAGGCCGCGCTGCTGGATGAGGTAGACGGCGCTACCGATGAGTAAAGCAATGGTCAGTGCGAGGATCATGAGTTCTTCTCCTCTTTAGCCGGAGTGTAGTGAGGCGAGGACGCGCGGCGGCGTGCCTCGGAGTCATTGAGCAGCGCCAGTGGGTCCGAAGACGGGTTGATGGATTCGGGGTACGGGTCGTCGACATCCTCCAGCACCACGCGCGGGGTATTCGGCAACGCGGAATCATCATCGTGGACCCACGGCAAGAAGTCCCGCTCAGTGCCTGGACGCAGGTAGCCACCCAAAGCATTGATGGCCATGGTGAGCATGCCCAGCACCGCGAGGTAGATGCCCAGGTCGAAGATGAGCGACGTCGTCCAGTGCTGCCCCAGGGCGTGGCCATGGATGGCAGTGAGGAAACCACCGGAGCTATGCGACGTCGGGATGTAGCCGATGAAGCCAGCCACCAGCGCCACAATGATGCCCACGCCGGTGAGGTGAATCGGGGTCATGCGACCAAAGACAATCTCATCGGTACCGCGCGAGAGGTAGGTCAAGCCGATGGCCGCACCCATGATGAGTGCCGCCGGGAAGCCGCCGCCGGAAGCCTGGTGGCCGCGGTAGAAAACGATGAAGGACATGACCACCAAGATCGGGATGGCCACAGCAATACCCTTGCGCAGCGGCACCGAGTTGAGCTGCGACTGGCCGAACGGAGCCGGGCGTGTGCCGGAGGTGAACGGGAAGCGCGGCAGCGTCGAGGTGACCGCAGCGATAACCACAGCGGCCATGCCCAGCACTGACAGCTCGCCCAGGGTATCGAGTGCACGGAACTCCACGATGATGGTGGCCACTACGTTGTCGCCACCAGTAATATCCGGAGCGTTGTTGAGGTACCACATGGCCAGGTCCGAGCGCTCGTGACGCCCCATCAGTGCCCACACGCCCAGGAATGCGGTGAGCCCGGCGAGCACGGCTACGACGATGGAGCCCACCTTGCGGTTGGTGTCCTGCACGGGGTGGAACTTCTCCGGCAGGTAGCGCAGGACCATCATCATGACGATGACGGACAGCGCCTCCACCGTGAACTGGGTCAGGGCCACGTCGGGTGCGCCGAGAAGGAACATCTGTAAAGTCACGCCGGTTCCCGCGGTACCAATCATTACTGCACCTGTGAGGCGGTTGCGTGTACGCACCAAACCAAACATGGACAGCGCCACGATTCCCAGCGGCAGCAGGTCCCACGGATTATCAAGGCCGTCCACACGCAGGTTGAGAGCCACACCATCGACACCCGTGGACACCAGAGCGGAGCCCGCAAGGATGATGACTAGGAGGATGATCGGCAGGATCAGCTTCGACGGGTTGTGGGTATCGGACATGCGGCCAACGAAACGGCCGAAGGCTGCGCACACGTCCTGAATCCACTTCAGGATTTGGTTACCGGTGCGCGGTAGGAGCTGGCGCTCCTCCATCGCGGTCCACAGCGGCCCGCGGAAGAACAACGCGATGATGCCAGCGATCAGCACCACCACAGAAATAAGCAGCGGGACGTTCAGGCCGTGCCACAGCGCGAGGTGGGAATGGCCCTCCATGCCGATGGCCGCCACGATGTTATCGAGTGGCTTATTGAGCACTCCCATGACGAAGATAATTGGCACCGACATCACACCGGGCAGCGCCGCGGGCAGCCACAGCCTCACCGGCGCCTCATGAACATGCGACATGTTGCGCGGGCCATCGAAGAAGGCACCGAAGACGATCTTGGCGGAGTAGGTAAACGTGAAGAACGCACCCACACCGGCGATGATGAGCAGCAGCACCTGGCCAGTTGAACCGATTGGAGCTTCCTCGAAGGCGGTGAGCATTCCTTCCTTCGACACGAAGCCGAACAGCGGCGGGACCGCCGCCATGGAGGCGGCACCAATGAGCATGGAGCCAAAGGTCCACGGCATCTTGTTCCACAACACACCGAGGCGGCGGATATCGCGGGAACCGGCCTCGTGGTCGATGACGCCAATGAGCATGAAGATGGAGGACTTAAACAGCGCGTGCGCCAGCGTGTGCACGAGCGCCGCCGCGATGGCGAAGGGGGTGCCAACGCCAATCGTAGCCACAATCCATCCCAGGTGGGACACGGTGGAATAAGCGGTCAGCTTCTTCAGGTCCGTCTTCTGCACGGCAAAGACCGCCGACATCACGGCGGTACCCATACCGGCGACGATAAGCAGCCAGTTCCACGCTGCAACATCATGGAAGATGGTGGAGAAACGAATCAACAAGTAAACGCCGGCCTTAACCACTGCTGCCGCATGCAGGAAGGCCGAGACCGGCGTGGCAGCCGCCATGGCCTCCGGCAGCCAGAAGTGGAAGGGGAACTGCGCGGACTTGGTAAACGCCGAGACCGCTATGAGAATGGCAACCCCGGTGGTTAAGCCCGGGCGCTCAGCCCACACATCAGAGGCCAAGATACCCTCAAGGTTCGTCGTCCCCGCTGCGGTTGCGGCAATCGCCACGCCCGTGAGCAAGGTAAGGCCGCCGATGAAGGTGAGGATCAGCGTGCGCTGCGAACCGGCCTCGCCGGACTTACCGCTGCGCGCGATGAGCATGAAGGACGCCAGCGATACCAGCTCCCAAGCCAGGAAGAGCACCACGACATCGTTAGCCAGCACGAGCAGGAGGATCGACAGCGTAAACGCTGTCATCAGCACATAAAAACTGACGTTGCCTTTGCCTTTGGGCAGGTAGGCCGCAGAGTAGGTGAACACCACTGCGCCGATGACGAGAGCCAACATGGCAAAGAAGATGCCCAGCGCATCGCCCCGGAAGGCGAGATTAACGTCGACGCCTGGCGTGATGACATCACGCACCCACGTCACGGAATAGGACAGTTCTTCGCCACGGGCCAGTGCCGGAAATTCTTTAGCCAACAGTGCCGCGGCGATAATAAAAATGCCGGCTAGCGGGTAGCCGGCTGCGCGATCAGCAACCTTGACGGCTACTGGTGCTAGCGCCACTGCGACAGCTGCGAGGAGGACGACATACAAGAGTGTCACGAAAGAGTAGCCTCACGAACCGTTGTTAGGGCTGTTTAATCAGCCTCACATAGACAGGACTGTCCTAGACTACCATTGTGACCTCCCCCAAAGCACATTTTTAATGGGACGAAGATGACGAAAGCGCCCCGCAAAGGAGGCGCTGCGTCTCGAAAGAACTTAGGTCTAGCCCAGGGATCTATAAGGTCCTACTTCTCCCCCAGCAAGGCATCAACGAAGCCTTCAACCTCAAACGGTGCGAGGTCATCTGCGCCCTCGCCGAGGCCCACGAGCTTGACCGGCACGCCGAGTTCCTCCTGTACCTGGAAGACGATGCCTCCCTTAGCTGTGCCATCGAGCTTGGTCAGGACAACGCCGGTGATGTCGACGACATCGCGGAAGATGCGGGCCTGGGTCAGACCGTTCTGCCCCACTGTCGCGTCCAAGACGAGCAGGACCTCATCGACGTCCGTCTTCTTCTCTACTACGCGCTTGACCTTGCCCAACTGGTCCATGAGGTCCACGGAGGTGTGCAAACGGCCAGCGGTGTCAACGAGAACGACGTCCACGCCTTGGTCAACGCCAGCGGCCACTGCGTCGAAGGCCACGGAGGCCGGATCCGCGCCTTCCTTGCCGCGCACGGTGGTAGCGCCCACGCGGCGGCCCCAGGTCTCCAGCTGGTCAGCAGCCGCTGCACGGAAGGTATCCGCCGCGCCGAGCAAGACGTTGTGCCCCATCGATACGAGCACGCGGGCTAGCTTGCCGGTCGTGGTGGTCTTGCCGGTGCCGTTGACGCCGACGACCATGATGACGGCTGGCTTGCCATCGTTCGGCATGGCCTTGATGGAGCGGTCCATCTCCGGGTGGCCTACCTCGATGAGGGCTTCGCGCAGCATGGCGCGGGCTTCCGCCTCAGAGCTCACTCCGCGCTCCGCAATCTTCTCACGCAGAGAATCAGTGACCTGCATCGTGGACTTCGTACCCAAATCCGCCATGATGAGGGTGTCTTCGATTTCCTCCCAGGCATCATCATCCAGGTCACCAGCGGAGAGAATGCCCATGAGGCCTTGGCCGATGGCGTTTTGCGAGCGCGACAGGCGCCCGCGCAGCTTGCCCAAGCGGCCGGCAGCCGGCGCAATATCCTCCTGCGGCTGGGCTGCCGGGGCCTCAACCACCTCAGCGTCGTCGGATACCTCTAGCTCCTCTGGCTCAGCTTCAAGTGCCGCGCTTGCCGACGCCGCCTGTGCCCCCGCCGCCGCGGCAGACTCCTCTGCCTCTGCATCGGCATCGGCTTCTACTTCTTCTGCCTCTGCCGCTGTTTCTTCTTCGGCCGCAGACTGAGCAGAAGGCTCCTCCTCAGCCGGAACCTCAGGTTCCTCCGGAGTCTCCTCCTCTACCTTCGGGGCTTCGGCTACCGGCTCCGGTTCAGCAGTCTCCGGTTCGCTGGCCGGGACAGTTTCCTCCGTGTCCGCTTCATCCTTATCAACAGCAGCGGCACCGGATACGGCAGCACCAGCGGCTGCAGCGCCCGCGGCACCTGCCGCGACAACGCCAGCGGAAGAATCTTTCTCTTCTTCTACCTTTGCCGACTCCTTCTGTGCAGCCGGTTCCGGCGCGCTCACCGGCTTCGCGTCTGCGACGGGTTCCGGCTTCGGCTCTGCCTGAGACTTCGGCTCTGCCTCAGGCGTCGGTTCCGCCGCAGGCTTCGCTGCCTTCGGTGTCTCCTCCTCACCCTTGAGCTGAGCGTTCGCTAGCTCGGTGGCATCACGCTGCTCAGACTTCTTCTCCGCTTGCGGCTGAGCTTTGGGCTCGGCCGGCATGGGCTCCTCGCCCTTAGCTGCCGGCACAGGCTCCTTGGTAGCGCCGCCGCCAGCCGGGGCAAAATTAAAACCAGACTTAGCTTGGTAGTTGCCGGACTTCTGTTGCTGGGTCAGCTCCTTAGGCTCCTCCACGGGCTTATCAAAGGAAACCTTCTTTGACTCGCCGCGCTTCTTGCCCAAGACAACGAACAAGACCACGAGCAGAATCAGGACGATGACTGCTATCGCAATCCACATAAAAGTAGTATTCATGCCCTCCATAGTGCCAGGGTTGCCCACATCCGGCACGATAAGGAGGGTGAAAAGTGCTGGGCGCAAGCCCCACCCTAGCGCGGGGCATCCACGCCGAGACGCGTGGCGTCCTCCGCCGCCTGTGCTGTGCCCGGCGCCTCACCAGCACGGGACATGCGCTGCGAAATCACGCGCGTCACGCCATCGCCGCGCATCGTCACTCCATAGAGCACGTTGGCTACGTCCATCGTCGGCTTCTGGTGGGTAATGACGATGAGCTGAGAATCCTTACGCAGCTCCTCGAAAAGTGCGATGAGGCGGCGCAGGTTGACGTCGTCAAGCGCGGCTTCCACCTCATCCATGACGTAGAACGGTGAGGGACGCGCACGGAAAATCGCCACGAGCATAGCCAGGGCCGTCAAGGACTTCTCGCCGCCCGAGAGCAGTGACAAGCGCTTCACCTTCTTACCCGGCGGGCGGGCCTCCACCTCGATGCCGGTGGCCAGCATGTCATCCGGCTCCGTGAGGATGAGACGACCTTCGCCGCCCGGGAACAGCGTCTGGAAGACCTTGGGAAACTCCGCTTCCACGTCATGCCAGGCATCCGTGAACAGCTGCAAGATTTGCGCATCCACATCTTCGATAACGCCAGTCAGATCCTTGCGGGCCTGAATCACGTCATCTAATTGCGTGGACAGGAAACTATAGCGCTCCTCCAGAGCCTTGTACTCCTCCAAGGCCAACGGGTTGACCTTGCCCAAGGAGTTGAGGTCCTTCTCGGCTTGCTTCAACCGCTTGGTTTCGGCGGAGCGATCGAAGTCCTCACCCGGTGTATACTCCTTGAGCAGGTCGGGGATAGCAATGCCGAGCTGCTCCACGATCTTGCCCTCGGCCTCATCCACCCGCACTTGGGCCTGGCTGCGGGCAATCTCAGAGTTATGCGCGGAGTCGGTCAGGCGATCAAGCTGCTGGCGGGTCGAGGAGACCGCTTGCTTCGCCGATTGTGCACGCCCCTGCAGCACGCCGCGCTGGGTGACCAGCTCATCGCGTTCCTCGGCGGCCCGCTCGAGTGCCTGCGCGGTCCGGGCAGCCAAATCTTGGGCATGCTTGTCGACAGTCCCCGCCAACCGCGCCTGTGCTTGCCGGCGGGCCATCGCCTGGTCGTGGCGGGCTTTGGCCTGGCGTTCGTGCTGGGCTTGGCGCCGCAGGGCCTCTCCCCTGCCCGCTGCTTGGCCGACCTTTTCCTCCGCACTGCGGGCCGCCATCTGGGCCTCTACCTCCATGGCCTTGACCTGTTCCAGGGCCGTCGAGGCAGCATCGCGTTCCACCGAGGAGGGTTCATCAGCCTGCTCTTCAGCGTCCACGCGCGACAAGCGGTCACGCGCCTCCGCCAATTCTTCGCGCAGGCGGGCTAACTGCACCTCGATATCCGTGGCTCGGGCGGCGGCTTTTTCATGCTCAGCCTTGTTTGCCTCGTACTGCTTGAGCAAGCGCTGGTGATCGCGCTTCCACGCTTCGAGTTCGTGATCGTGCTCCCGCAGTGCGGCCTTGGCACTCGCCGCACCTACGCGTGCATCGTCCGCCGCCAGCTTCGCGCCTTCGAGCGTGCCGGATAGCTCCTCCAGCTCATGAGTGGCTGATTCCAGTTGTTGCTCGGCCTCCGCAATCTGGCCGCTTACCTCAACGGTGGAGACGGCGCCTGTTCCTGCCTCCACCCAGCCTTCGCCGACGAGTAGGCCCTCAGAGGTCACAGCACGCAAGCGCGGATCCTCCGCAATAAGTTCACGGGCCGCGCCATAGTCATCAACCAGGACCACGTCGGAGAGCAACCGCGTCACCGCCGCCGATACTTCCGGGACCAAGACCATGTGATCCAGCAGCCAGCTCGCCCCGGAAGGCAAGTCCGCGTCAAGGCGCCAGGCTGAACCGGTGGGTTCCGCAGCGACGTCGATCAGCGGCGTGCGGCTCGCCTGCGCCAAGTCGCGCACGATGTCCCCGCTCACCGCGCCGGCTTGGGCCTCCGCAAAGGATCCGAGTGCTGCCGCAACGGCTGTCTCATAGCGAGTAGAAATGAACTCTGCGAGAGGTTTGAATCCCTCCCCCAGCTCGAGTGCTTCCGGAACGGTCTGGCCAAGGGTATCGATCCGAGCGCGCAAACTATAGACGGTACGCTCGTGCTCCCGCTGGGCATCACGCAGCTGCTCCAAGCGTTTATCGGCCGCGGCAGATTCGCTGGCCGCGCGCACATGCGCTTCCTCCAGCGGCTCACGCTCGGCAGCCAAGTGCTCCAGCTTGTCCGCCACCTCATCGGCTTCCGCCTGCGCTCCCCTAGTGCGCGACTTCGTATTCGCTAAAGTCTCTTCCTGACGCGCTAACTCAGACTCCGCGGAGCTGACCTGACCCGCCAAGTTCTCCTCGGCGGCGATGAGGCGAACCACGCCTTCACGGCGATCCGCAATGGCGCGCAGTTGCGCCATGTGTTCTTTATCAGCAGCCTCGAAGGCTTCCCGGCGCTCGGCCACTTCCTCCCGGATAGATTCCAAGCGCTCTGCAGCCTCTTCGGCCACGGCCAGCAACTCTTCGTGCTCCTCATCGGCTCGCTGGCCACGTGCCTCGAGCTCCTCCGGATCCTGGCCCGCGTAGGCCACCTGTGAGCCAACGTTGCTGGCGCGCTCGGCCGCGATGCGCTGCGTGGCAGAGATTCGCTCGCTGAGGGTCGATAACTCGAACCACAGCTTCTGCGCGGCCTCCGCGCGCGGCGTGACATCCCCCAACTCGGCCTCTACCTCAAGCTGGATCTCGGTCGCCTCTTCCAGCTGGGCTGTCACTTCCTCGACCTGCTCGGCGAGCACCGCCGCGCGTTTCTCAGCGTCATCGAATGTCGCGCGCAACCGCACCACACGGTCACCAGCAAGGCGCAGGCGGGCATCGCGCAAATCCGCTTGCACAGTGGCTGCACGTTGGGCGGCCTCCGCTTGGCGCGCCAGCGGCTTGAGCTGTTTGCCCAGCTCATCGGTCAAGTCCTGCAGGCGATCCAGATTGGCCTGCATGCCCGTCAGCTTGCGCTGCGCTTTTTCTTTGCGGCGGCGGTGTTTGAGCACGCCCGCGGCTTCTTCGATATAGGCGCGGCGATCTTCCGGGCGGGATTCCAGAATCTCCGCGAGTTTTCCCTGGCCCACGATAATGTGCATCTCCCGGCCAATGCCGGAATCAGACAGCAGCTCTTGGATATCCATGAGGCGCGCTTTCGCCCCATTGATCTCATATTCGCTCGCGCCATCCCGGAACATGCGGCGGGTGACGGAAACCTCTGAATACTCGATGGGCAAGGCACCATCGGAATTGTCAATCGTCAGTGTGACCTCTGCGCGGCCGAGGGCCTTGCGGTCCCCGGCACCGGCAAAAATGACGTCCTGCATCTTGCCGCCGCGCAGTGTCTTGGCGCTGCCTTCACCCATGACCCACGCGAGCGCATCGACGACGTTTGATTTACCCGAGCCATTCGGGCCCACCACGGCGCAGATACCGGGCTCGAATTTCAGGTTCGTCGCGGACGCGAAGGACTTGAATCCTTTGAGCGTGAGCGATTTGAGGTGCATTCGAATAAGTTTAGCGCTCGATGAAGCCCGACTCACCGCGCGGGGCGGCCCACTGCTCCACCACGGCGTTCACCACGCCTGGACGGTGGGTGGTCGACGGTTCTTCACGCAGCAAGGCCAGCAACTTCTCGCAGTCAGCACGCGGGCCTTCAGCAACCACCTGGACGCGTCCGTCCTGGAGGTTCGTCGCGTGCCCAGCCAGCCCTAGTTCGAGGGCGCGGGAACGCGCCCACCAGCGAAAGCCCACGCCTTGGACGTGTCCAAGAACGAAAGCTGTGAGGCGTTCATGGCCTGCAGAGGCTGCTGCCGTGTCTGCCATCTAGTACTCCCTCAAGTTTGTGCGGTCGCTCAAGTCAAATTCGTGATCGAGACGGCGACGGTCCTCCGCGCTGCGGCGCGTGACCGGATCCGTACCATCCCAGCACTCGACGTTGTGCAGTTCCGGCAGCATATCACGGTGGAAGACGGGATCCAGGCCCTTGCGGCGCTGCTCGTTGTAGTTCTTCAGCAGCTTGATAGCCACGCCAGACAGCGGCACGATGGCGCACACGTTGAGCAGAACCATGATGGCAGCGCCGGTATCGGCCAGGTCGAACACGGTACCTAGCGGGGCCACCGCACCGTAGAAAACAAAGGCCAGAACGATGAGACGGAAAGTCCACAGCACCCACTTCTTCCCGGAGAGGTACTCCACGTTGGACTCGGCAAGGTAGTAGTTGCCCAGAATCGAGGAGAAAGCCAGGAAGAACAGGATGAAGGTGACGAAGTGGATGCCCCACTCACCCACCACGCCGGAGAGCGCATTCTGGGTCAGCGTCACGCCCTCAATCGCATCAGAGCCGAAACGCTCGAAATCGGTGCCCAAGAGAATGATGAAGGCGGTAATTGTACACACCACCAGGGTGTCGAAGTACACGCCGAGGGTCTGCACCAGGCCCTGCTTAACGGGGTGGGACACCGTCGCCGTCGCTGCAGCGTTCGGCGCCGAACCTTCGCCCGCTTCGTTGGAGAACAAACCACGCTGGATACCTTTCAGCATCGCCATGCCCACGGTGGCACCGGCAGCTTCCCGGAAGCCAAAGGCAGAGCCCACGATCGAGACGACCATGTCTGGCACCTTGTCAAAGTTCACAATAACGACGATGAGACCCAAGATGAGATAGGCACCCGCCATAAACGGCACGATAAACTGGGTCATCGAGGCGATGCGCTGCACGCCACCGATGATGATGAGCCCGGACACGGCGACGACTGCGATGCCCACGCCTGCCTTGAAGGCCGCGGAATCCTGGCCAAAAGAGGCCGCCAAAGAATCGGAAATGGCGTTGGTCTGGAACGCATTGTAGAACCAGCCAAAGGTAATGGCGATGGCCACGGAGAAGATGGTTGCTAAAGGCTTCCACCCCAGGCCACGGGACATGTAATAGGCCGGGCCACCGCGGTAGGCGTCCCCCTCACGCACCTTCCACAGCTGCGCCAGGGTCGACTCCACGAATGCTGTCGCACCACCCAGGATGGCGATGAGCCACATCCAAAACACCGCGCCGGGGCCACCCACGGAGATAGCCACGGCCACGCCTGCAACGTTGCCGGTGCCCACACGAGAGGCCGCTGAAATGGTAAATGCCTTGAAGGCAGAGATTCCGCCATAGTCGGCATCCTCATCGACGCCGACGCCCTTGGGCTTCTCGACGACCGCCTTGAACATGTCCGGCACCATGCGGACCTGCACCACGGCGGTGCGGATGCCGAAGAAGAGGCCCGCGGCGATAAGCAGCCATGGCAGGACATAGGACCACAGGCTGTCGTTAATGACACCAATCACGGTGCTGAAGATTTCTTGCATGGGTTACACATTAATAACTCACACCAGAATCGTCCTAGTTGGCCGCCAACTTCCTCCCCGCGGCGCGGCTCTGGCAATACGGGCAATAGTGAGTACCACGCCCACCTAGCACGGTTTTCAGGATTTCTTCGCCACAGCGATCACAGGGCTGACCGCCCCTCCCATATACGTGCAAGGAACGGTCAAAATATCCGGATTCGCCGTTAACGTTGACGTACAACGCATCAAAGCTGGTTCCGCCAACGGCGAGGGCGGAGCGCATGACGTCGGCGGCCGCAGAAATCACAGCGACGGCATCGCGCTGCCGCAGAGCACTAGCCTTCTTCAGCGGAGAAATCTGGGCCGCCCACAGCGCCTCATCAGCATAGATATTGCCCACCCCGCTGAGCACCGTTTGGTCGAGCAAAGCCACCTTGACCGCGGTGCGTTTCGCGCGCAGGCGCCGCCCTGCCGCGGTCAGGTCGAAGTCTGTTTCGAGAGGATCGGGAGCGATATGTGCCATCCTCAGCCACGGCCCGAGACGCCAATAGCCGAAGGTGCGCTGGTCCACGAAGCTGAGACGGGTGGCGTCATCAAGCACGGCGGCGATGCGCACGTGCGGCGAATCCACCTCGCCGATCCGCACCTGCCCCGACATGCCGAGGTGGATGAAGAGCACATCGCGAGCTGGGTCGGTGTGATCCTCGTCGGCGAACTCCAGCCACATGAACTTGCCGCGGCGCGCCACCGCGGCAATCTTCCTGCCCACCAGCAGCGCGGACAGCGGGGCTTCCTGGCCCCGGTTGGCGCGCGGGTGGAGAACATCTACTGCAGCAAAGGAGCGCCCCACAAGATAGGGCTCGAGTCCGCTGCGAACAGACTCGACTTCGGGAAGTTCTGGCATCGAATTCTCGTGGCTTAGCTCTCTTTGCCGGCGGTGCCCTGCACCAGCAAGGGTGTCTCGCGCAATGCTTGGCACGCTTCTTCCGCTGCCTGCTGCTCGGCGAGCTTCTTGTTATGCCCTGTTCCCCTACCCACGGTCAAACCGGCCACGGTGGCCACGGCGTTGAAGGTTTGATCGTGCTCAGGACCCGTCGAGGTGGCCGAGTACACCGGCATCGCGGCCTTCAGCTCCGCGCACAGCTCCTGCAAGGTGGTCTTCCAGTCCATATGACGGCCGGACACCACGGCGTTGTCAATCTTGGCGGCGAACAGCTTCAGCACCACCCCGCGGGCAACCTCAAAACCATGCTGGCGGTAGATAGCCCCCAGGATGGCCTCGGTGGTATCGGCCAAGATGGAGTCCTTGTCACGGCCGCCGGTGGATTGCTCGCCCTTGCCCAACAGGACGTGCTCGCCCACGCCGATTTCGCGGGCGACATCGGACAGGCCATAGCGCGACACGATGGAGGCACGCATCTTAGAAATATCCGACTCGGGGCGCGAGGGGTACTTGTCGTAGAGCTTGGCCGCGATAGACAAGCCCAAGACGGCATCCCCCAGGAACTCGAGGCGCTCGTTGTTGGGCAGGTGCCCGTTCTCGTTGGCGAAAGAGCGGTGGGTCAGTGCCAAGCACAGCAGCTCATCGCTGATCTCCACGCCGAGTGCTTTTAGCAGCGGGGCGTGATCTACCTCCGCGAAGGCCGCGGCTAGTGCCTGTTCACCAGTGAGTTTCTTCTTCTTGCTCATAGGAACTTCTCCAGACCAGACCAACGCGGATCCACGCGCTCTTCTTCCCCAGAGACCCCCGTGGTTACTCCATCGGGAGCATCCACCTCGCAACCATCCTCGCACGTTGGCGCAAAGGGAAGGGATAAACCTGCCTCATCGATCACGGTCTGGAGGAGGTCGAGGATTCCATCCTTGATCTCGGGAACCTCATCACCGGAACCGCGATCCTCCTCCTCGGTCTCATCCCCGCTGACGAAGGATTCATCTGCGGAAAACACCTGGGATACGTGGAGATCCAGTTCCGGATGCAGCTCTGCTAGGCAGCGGGCGCATTCGCCGCTGAGGGTGCCGGTGATATCAGCGTCCACCAACACACCGGAGCCCAACGGGGTCAAGGTGGCATCCACCTTAACCTCAGTACCTTCCGGGATGCCGATCATTTCCACGCCGATGCGCTCTGGCGCGGGTCCGGTCTGCACGCGGTGCTCAGGCAGCGCCTCGGTTCCTTGGCTGCGGAGCAATTCCGTCACGTCGAACTTCAATGGTGATTTCATAGCGCCCACCAGCTTACCCTGTGCTGGCCCGCGCGCCCTAGACTGGCAAAGACCTGAAGCTGGGGCATAGGCGCTTAAGCACTTGGCCTAAAAGCTCGATTCTGTCCTCGGCGCTGTTCTCGCTTTTGCTGCACTCATCTCCTGGCGCGCGGAACGGCCGCACATTAGTCCCCTCTAGTAGTCGCGGGGCGCACGCGGCGCCCGGCGCGCCGGTTCCCGAGTCTCGCGCACAGCGCCGCGTCCCTCGCCGCGCGATTCCCCACGAGAGCGCACACCGGCACCTCGGCGCAGAGCGGAGCGATCGTTATTCACGGTGCGCAGGAGGTCAGACAAGGTGGTCTCGAATTCCCCGAGCTTGGCGTCAACGAATTCATCGCACTCGGTGCGCAGACGGTTGGACTCAGAGTGCGCGGTCTCCACGATACGGTGCGCCTCATCATCGGCACGGCGCACGACCTCGGATTCGGAGACCAAGCGGTCTTGTTCAGCTTGGCCTGCAGCGACGGCACGCTGGTATTCCTCATCTGCTTGGGCGCGGGTGCGCTCGGCGTCGGAGCGTGCGTTGTCCACCAGGTTGCTGGCCTCGTCCTCTGCCTGGGCGACAAGGGTGGTGGCGCGATGTTGGGCGTCGGCCAGCATGGCGTCCGAATCCTCACGCGCACGGGTCACGGTGTCATCAGCCTCGGCATTGGCTTCAGAAATAATCTGCTCCGCGCGTTCTTCCGCACCCTGCAGGATCTCATCCTGCTTGTCCAAGACGTCCTGGGCATCATCCATTTCGACCGGGAGAGCGTTGCGGAGATCGTCGAGAAGCGCCAGCATCTCGTGGCGCGGGACCATGCAATTAGAGGTCATGGGAACGGCATAGGCCTGTTCCAGGTTGCGAACAAGTTCATCGAGGGACTCAAATACGCGGTACATGGCACCAGCCTAACCAAGCACATACGCACCGCGACGTATCCCACGCGGGAAGAAACGGCGAAAACCTCCCCACTCAGTGGGGAGGTTAAACCAAGGCATAGAGAGGAATAGAGAACGGCTGGGGCTAGATCACGCCCTGCGCCAGCATGGCATCAGCCACCTTCTTGAAGCCAGCGATGTTAGCGCCCGCGACATAGTCACCCTCCAAGCCATATTCCTTAGAGGTCTTATCGATATTGCGGAAGATATTGGACATGATCTCGTGGAGGCGCTGGTCGGTGTACTCGAAGGTCCAGGAGTCACGGGAGGCATTCTGCTGCATCTCCAGCGCAGAGGTCGCCACACCACCTGCATTTGCGGCCTTACCCGGCGCGAAGGCGATGCCATTTTCCACAAAGTAGTGGGCGGCCTCCGGGGTACAGGGCATGTTCGCGCCTTCGGCAACATAGCGCACCTGATTCTTGACCAGGAGCTTGGCGTCCTCGCCGTCGAGCTCATTTTGGGTAGCGCACGGCAAAGCAACGTCGGCGCTGACCTCCCATACGTTGCCACCCTCGTGATACTCCACGCCCGCACCCGCTTCGCCGGCGTAGGTGGAAATGCGCTCGCGGCGGACTTCCTTAATCTCCTTGAGTAGCTCTAGGTCCACACCGTTCGGGGCGGTGATGTAGCCGGAGGAGTCAGACATCGCGACGACGGTACCGCCGAGCTGTTGCACCTTTTCGGCGGCGTAGATGGCAACATTTCCGGAACCGGAGACAATCACCTTGGCGCCGTCGAAAGACTCACCATGGGCCTTCATCATTTCCGAGGTCAGATACACCAGGCCGTAACCGGTAGCCTCGGTACGCACGAGGGAGCCACCCCAGCTCAGACCCTTGCCAGTAAGAACGCCAGACTCGTGCTTGCCCTCCAGTCGGCGATACTGGCCGAACAGGAAACCGATTTCGCGTCCGCCCACGCCACTATCACCGGCCGGGACGTCGCGGTATTCACCAATGTGGTTGTGCAGCTCCGTCATGAAGGATTGGCAGAAACGCATGACCTCGGCTTCTGACTTACCCTTCGGGTCGAAGTCAGAACCGCCCTTGCCGCCGCCGATAGGCAGGCCGGTCAGGGAGTTCTTGAAAATCTGCTCGAAGCCGAGGAACTTGATGATGCCCAGATTGACGCTCGGATGGAAACGCAGGCCACCCTTGTAGGGGCCGAGCGCGGAGTTAAATTGCACGCGGAAACCGCGGTTGACCTGGATCTGGCCGCTGTCATCCACCCACGGCACGCGGAAGATGAGCTGACGCTCGGGCTCGCACAGTCGCTCGACCAGGCCGTAATCAGCGTAGTGAGGGTCTTTATTGAGGACGATCTTCAGTGAGTCGAGTACCTCAGCGAGTGCCTGATGGAATTCCGGTTCGCCAGCATTACGCTTGAGAAGCTTGCTGTAGTAATCGGAGATTTGCTGGTCGATGGACATGGCAATCCTTTCATTGGGCACCGTTCCTCACGGTCGGTGCGTCATCCATTGAACAAGCAATAGTTTTCTATCAATCGACCTAAATTGCAAGATGGCCGTACTGTGGCGTGCCTTAAGGGCTGGTCAGAGCGCGAAAATTTTTTCTCGTATCTCTGCCATATACTCATGGGCATGCGCATTCTTGTTGCCCCCGATTCCTTTAAAGGCACCGCTACTGCAGCCGAAGCTGCCGCCGCCATTGCATTGGGCGCGCGGCGCGCTCTCAGCTCCTCGCCCCACGCAGACACAGCGAAGGTAACGACCCTGCCCATGGCCGATGGCGGCGAAGGCACCGCGGAGGTGCTCGCCAGCGCCGCTGTTCATCGCCACGGCACGGCGGGGCAAACGATTACGCTGCCTACCACCGATGCCATTGGCCGTCTGACCGAGGCCAGCTACCAGCTCGTTGGTGACACAGCCTTTATCGACGTCGCCGCCGCCACCGGCCTTCCTGCCGTTTCCGACGCCCTCGATCCACTCCATGCGGATTCCTATGGAACGGGCGTGCTGGTGGCCGACGCCGAATCGCGCGGCGCCAAGCACATCGTTCTTGGTCTCGGCGGCAGCGCCAGCATCGACGGCGGTCTCGGCATCCTCGCCGCGCTCGGCGCCGCCGCCCACGATGCCCGCGGATACGCCCTGCCCAAGGGCGGCGCACCTTTGGTCAACCTCGACCACATCGACACCGCGCAGCTCAACATGAAGGCGGCCATGCTGGACTACACCTTGGTCACCGATACTCGCGCCGTGCCCGTCCAAGCCGCAACGATGTACGGCCCACAAAAAGGCGCTGAGGGCGAACAAGTAGCACTACTGGCGGGCGCGATGCTACGGCTCTGCGAAGTCACGGAGACCGACCCACAGGCCGAATTCTTTGGCGCCGCAGGCGGCATTCCCATCGCCCTGAGCTGGCTTTCGCGCACGCTCTGGGGCACCTCGGAGCACTGCCGTATCGTGCCGGGCGGCCAGTATGTAGCCCAAGCACTCAATCTACCCACGCGTATCGCCGAGGCGGATCTCGTCCTTACCGGCGAGGGGCGCTTCGACGAACAATCGCTTACCGGAAAGGTGGTGGGCACGCTGGCGGACATGACTAGCCCGCCAACCCTGGGCATCATCGCCGGCTCCGCAACCGCATCGGCGCCACAGGGCACACTGCTGGAAGAACTCGACGGGGAGGAAGAGGGGGACGTCGCCCAGCGCTTAAGCAACGCGGCCGAACGCCTCGTCCGCAGCGTTCTGCAGAGCTAAAACTCTCTGAGGCTAAAACTCTCTGAGGCTATAGCTTTCAGCAGAACTACGGGGTCACCTGCACCGCCCACGGGAAAATTGCCGGTCGCTCGTGGGCGAGCTCGTCCTCCAGCAACACGTGGTCCTTCGGTAGAACCGAATGGGGTGTCAACAAGCGTGCGAGGACCATGGTCAGCTGATTGACGGAGCCCTTCACGCCATCGACATCGATGGCATAGCGGTAGACATTGGCGTCCTCTAAATCACGCTCTTCATGCTCATCGCGGTAGGTCTGGCGTAGCTGTTCTTCCAGCCCCTCCGGGAGTGCAGGATCGGGCACACGGGTAACCTCAGCAGAAGCTAAGGAGCCGTTATCCACCAGCTTGTGGGTAGCAGTGCTAAAGATTTCGGCCACGCGCTCGGCTTGAGCATCCGGCACCAGAACATCAAAGTGAATCAATGGCATGTAGGTAACCCTACCCAAACTTGAAGGACAGTAACTATGGCAGATCCCACACTTTCTCGGCTGAGCTCGCTCCTCCTCGAAGATTCAGTCGATCTCAGCTGGCAACGCGCCTTCTATGAAGACATGCATGCCCACCCAGAGCTGTCCCACCAAGAGGAACGCACCGCCGGGCGGATTCTGGAACAACTAGATAAGTACGAGTGCGAGCTCGTCACCGGAATCGGCGGCCATGGCATCGTCGCTATCTTCCGCAACGGGGACGGCCCAACCGCGCTGATGCGGGCTGATTTTGATGCCCTCCCGGTGGCCGAGGAAACCGGCGTCCCCTTCGCCGCCACCAATGGCGCAATGCATGCCTGCGGGCACGATGTACACACCACGGCATTGCTCGGCGCGTGCGCGATTCTCGACGCCCACCGCGACGCCTGGCACGGCACCTTCCTAGCACTGTTCCAACCGGCGGAGGAATCATCCATGGGCGCCAAATACATGATTGCGGACGGGCTCACCGACCGCGTTCCTGCACCGGATGTGTGCTTTGGTCAACACGTCATGCCGGGCCCCGCCGGCCAGGTGCAGTCCACCGCCGGCCCCATCCTGGCCGGCTGTGATTCCCTCCGCATCCGCATCACGGGGCGCTCCGCGCACGCCTCCATGCCGCACGAGGCCATCGATCCTTCCTACGCGGCCGCCATGGTGGTCACCCGCTTACAAGCCATTGTCGGCCGCGAAGTCCCTCCCCATGATTTCTTTGTCATCTCGGTGGGCGAGCTGCATTCGGGCGATAAAAACAACATCATTCCGGGCAGCGCCGAACTCGTACTTAACACCCGCTATTACAAGCCAGAGTTGGCGCAGCGCGTCTATGCCTCCCTCGAGCGTATGGTGCGAGCCGAGTGCGAAGCCTCGGGATGCCCAGCAGAGCCCACCTTCGAGTACTTTGCCCATGGCGAAGTCACCGATAATGACGCTTCCATTCATGAGACCGTTCGCTCGGCCTTCGACGCAGTCTTTGCTGATCTCTCCGTGAGCGCCACCTCATCCACCGTCTCCGAGGATTTCTGCTATCTCCCACAAGCCTGGGGCGTGCCTTATAACTTCTGGTTCATCGGCTCCACGCCGGAGCACCTCCTGGACAACCCGCCGGTCAACCACCAATCCACTTTCCTGCCGGATTATGAACCCACCATGCGCTCGGCCACCCACGCCGGGGCTGCAGCCGTCCTGTCTTTTCTGGGGCGCTAACCTTCCCGGAACGCTTTCGCTGTGTGTGATGATTAATGCACGCTGGCTGGCAGTGCTCTCTCCTGCAGCTGAATGCGGAACTGGTTAAGCTTGGGTGTTGGTATTTTTCCGCATTTTTATGCCTAAGGTGAAGGGATTCTCATGAGTCAACCCCAGCACTCCGATTTTCAGACCGCAGTTCCCGGACACGTCCGCGCCGCTGCTGGTGTCTCCCCCTCTGCCGCGACTAACCGCAAGTTCTGGTCCGGCTTGTCTTCTTCAGTAATGGAGCAGATTGCTGACAACTGGGAGGCCACCCGCACCGCCTACTCCGCCGCCCGCCAGCAGCACTATTTCTCTGCTGAGTTCCTCCAGGGGCGCGCCCTGCTCAACAACCTCACCAACGCCGGACTCGTCGACGAAGCCCGCGCCGCCTCCAAGGCCGCCGGTCACGAACTCTCCGATGTTCTCGAAGCCGAGCACGATGCTGCACTAGGCAACGGCGGCCTGGGCCGCCTCGCCGCCTGCTTCCTCGATTCTGCTGTCACCCAGAACTACCCGGTCACGGGCTACGGCCTGCTCTACCGCTACGGTCTCTTCCGTCAGTCCTTCGACAACGGTTTCCAGCGCGAGGAACCAGATGCCTGGATGGAAAATGGCTACGACTTCATCATTCGCCGTGCCTCCGAACAGCGCTTGGTCCACTTCGATGACATGGACGTACGCGCTATCCCCTATGACATGCCGATTACCGGATACGGCACCAACAACGTAGGTACGCTGCGCCTGTGGAAGTCCGAGCCTATCGATGAATTCGATTACGATGCCTTCAACTCGCAGCGCTTCACCGAAGCCATCGTGGAGCGCGAGCGCGTCATGGACATCTGCCGCGTGCTCTACCCCAACGACACGACCTACGAGGGCAAGGTGCTGCGCGTTCGCCAGCAGTACTTCTTCGTCTCGGCCTCGCTGCAGCAGATGATCGATAACTACATCGAGCACCACGGCGAGGACCTCACCGGCTTCGCCGAGTACAACTGCATCCAGCTCAACGACACCCACCCGGTGCTGGCCATCCCCGAATTGCTCCGCCTGCTTCTCGACGAACACGGGATGGGCTGGGACGAGGCCTGGAAGGTCGTCACCGAGACTTTTGCCTACACCAACCACACCGTGCTGGCTGAGGCTTTGGAGAGCTGGGAAGTATCCATCTTCCAGAAGCTGTTCTGGCGCATTTGGGAGCTGGTGGAAGAGATCGACCGCCGCTTCCGCGAAGACATGGCCCAGCGCGGCTTGGATCAAGGGCGCATCGACTACATGGCTCCGGTGTCCGACGGGCATGTCCACATGGCGTGGATCGCTTGCTATGCCGCGTACTCCATCAATGGCGTCGCCGCCCTGCACACCGAAATCATCAAGGCGGACACGCTCTCCGAGTGGCACGAGCTGTGGCCGGAGAAGTTCAACAACAAGACCAACGGCGTGACCCCTCGTCGTTGGCTGCGCATGTGCAACCCGCGCCTGTCCGACCTGCTCACTGAGCAGGCTGGTTCTGATGCCTGGGTTACCGATCTGACCGAGCTGGCGAAGCTGGCTCCTGTGGCTGAGGATGAGAAGGTGCTGCGCCAACTCATCAACATCAAGCGCGCCAACAAGCAGGATTTCGCCGCATGGATTGACGCACACCAGGGCGCTACCGTGGACCCGGATTCCGTTTTCGATGTCCAGATCAAGCGCCTGCACGAGTACAAGCGCCAGCTGATGAATGCGCTTTACATCTTGGACCTGTACTTCCGCATCAAGGTCGACGGCGAAACCGTTCCGAAGCGCACCTTCATCTTTGGCGCGAAGGCAGCGCCGGGCTATGTCCGCGCGAAAGCCATCATCAAGCTCATCAACACCATCGGTGACCTGGTCAACAACGACCCGGCTACCAAGGACGTGCTCAACGTAGTCTTTGTTGAGAATTACAACGTCTCCCCCGCCGAGCACATCATCCCAGCCGCTGATGTCTCCGAGCAGATTTCCGTCGCCGGCAAGGAAGCCTCCGGTACCTCCAACATGAAGTTCATGATGAACGGTGCCCTGACCTTGGGCACAATGGACGGCGCCAACGTAGAGATCGTCGAGGCAGTGGGCGAAGACAACGCCTACATCTTCGGCGCCCGCAACGAAGAAATCCCGCAGCTGCGCGCCGAGTACAACCCGGGCGAGCTCTATAACACGGTTCCGGGCCTGGCGCGTGTCCTCGATGCCTTCACCGATGGCACGCTGGGTTCGGAGAATGCAGGCATGTTTAGTGATCTGCGCTCCTCGCTGCTCGATGGCTTCGGCGAACACGCTCAGGATACCTACTACGTCCTCGGGGACTTCGCCGACTACCGCGAGACCCGTGACCGCATGGCTGCTGACTATGAAGCGGACGAGCTGGCATGGGCCAAGAAGGCCTGGCTCAACATCTGCTACTCCGGGCGCTTCTCCTCTGACCGCACTATCGCTGACTATGCCAACGAAGTGTGGAAGCTGACCCCGACCCCCATTTCCCACGTCTAGACAGACAGGGGTTAAAAGACGCACTAGTGCCTATTAACCCCTAGACGGGGCTTTCCGGAAAGACAAAGCGCCGCCCCACCACCGTTCCCCCTTCCCACTTAGTGGGTAAGGAAGCAAGCGGGGTGAGGCGGCGTTGTTTGTCTGCGACGGTTTTACTTATCGCGCAGAGTCTGGCCCAGCTCGTGGACCTGAATCATATTGGTGTTACCAGAGATTCCAGGAGGGGTACCGGCGATGACGACGATCATGTCGCCTTCCTTGTACTTATCCATTCCCAGCAGAGCCTCATCAATGGCGGCCATCATGTCATCGGTGGACTCGACCGAGTCACTCAAGAAGGTCTCTGCACCCCAGGTCAACGCCAGCTGCGAGCGCACCGCCGGGTACGGGGTGAAGGCAAGGAGCGGCAGCGCGGAGTGCAAACGAGCCACGCGCTTCGCGGTATCACCGGAGGTGGTGAAGGCGACGATGGCCTTCGCATTCAGGCGCTCAGCAATATCGCGTGCGGAGTAGGACACAACACCGCGCTTGGTGCGCGGAACGTGCGACAGCGGAGGAACCTGGCCGCCTTGCTCAGCATTCGTCACGATGCGGGACATCGTGCGCACAACATTGTGCGGGTCGATGCCGACGGAGGTCTCACCGGAGAGCATGACGGCATCAGCACCATCGAGCACTGCGTTAGCCACGTCGGAGGCCTCCGCGCGAGTCGGGCGCAGGTTGGAGATCATGGAATCGAGCATCTGCGTTGCCACGATCACCGGCTTGGCATTCTCACGCGCGATCTGGATAGCGCGCTTCTGGAACAGCGGAACCTGCTCCAGCGGGACCTCGACGCCAAGGTCACCGCGCGCAATCATGATGGCATCGAAAGCCAAGACGATGGATTCAAGGGCATCGACCGCCTCCGGCTTCTCGAGCTTCGCAATAACCGGAACGCGGCGGCCTTCCTCATCCATGATTTCGTGGACCTTGTCCACATCGGCTGGGGAACGAACAAAGGACAGAGCGATCATGTCCACGCCGAGCTTCAATGCGAAGCGAAGGTCAGCAATGTCCTTCTCCGACAGCGCCGGCACAGAAATGTCCATGCCTGGGAGGGACACGCCCTTGTTATTGGAGACCGGTCCGCCCTCGGTGACCTCACAAACAACGTCATTGCCGTCGACTTCCTTGCAGACGACGGCGACCTTACCGTCGTCGATCAGCAGGCGGTCACCCGGCTTCGCGTCCTGCGCCAGGTTCTTGTAGGTGGTGGACACGCGGTCGTGCGTACCTTCTACGTCATCAACGGTGATGCGGACGATTTCGCCGTCCTTCCACATCTCTTCACCGTTGACGAAGCGACCCAGACGAATCTTCGGTCCCTGGAGGTCCGCCAGGACGCCGACTGCCTGGCCGGTCTCATCGGTAGCCTCACGGACCCAGCGGTAGTTCGCCTCGTGGTCCGCATGCTCGCCGTGGGACATGTTTAGACGCGCCACGTTCATGCCTGCTTCAACGAGGCCAAGGATTCCTTCCTTGCTTGCTACAGCAGGACCCAACGTACAAACAATTTTGGTTCTTCTATCCAACATGGAGTGCCTTATTCACATCGGGAGTTTCTAACGGTTCCCAAACTACCCCGCTTTGCTGGTCTCGGCCACCACGAATGAAGCTCACACCATGTTTTGACCGTCGAATCAGGCTTCCCCGGTGACTGTTGCAGCCCCTTCCGATTCGGCAACAACCGGGAATAACCGGGCACATCTGGGCATTTTGTGTCCATGCTCCCGAAACTCGAGACTCTCGGTCAAGGCGTCTTAAAACATTGTGTGATCCCGGCTACTTCCCGAAGCCTCAGCGCGTGAATCTGTCGCTAGGCGCTGCGACTGTCACCTTTGTGAGTCAGCGACTCCTGCACTGTCACCGACGTCGGCGGCACGGGCCGGGTCCACCTCTTCTGGTGTTTCCTGGCCGCGCGGCAGCCGGAAGTACACGATGAGCGCTACAACAAAGCAGACCACTGACACGATGACGTTGACACGCAGACCAAAGATGAGCGTGGCATCGTCAGCACGCATGTTTTCTACAACGAAGCGCCCCGCTGTGTATCCGGCGACGTACAGCGCAAACACACGACCATGGCCGAGCTTGAATGCCTTGTGGGCCCACAGCAGGAACACGCACACCGCCACGTTCCACAGCAGCTCATAGAGAAATGTCGGATGCACCGAGGCGATTACTTCCCCGGTCGAGCGCCCACTGATCGGCGCGTATTCACCGCTTTCATTCACACGATAATAAATGTCGAGAGCCCACGGGACGGTGGTCTCACGACCATAGAGTTCCTGGTTGAACCAATTGCCTAGGCGGCCAATAGCCTGCGCCAATATGAGTCCAGGCGCGACGGCATCCGCAAACGGCCCCACAGGGATGCCCTTGACTTTGAACATGAGCCACACCGCGACCGCGCCCAAGGCCACCGCTCCCCAAATACCTAGTCCACCGTTGGTGATTTTCAGCGCGTCGAGAGGATCACACGTGGAGCAGAAGTACTTATCATTATCCGTAATCACGTGATAGAGGCGGCCGCCAATGATGCCGGCTGGGATCACTACCAAGGCAGCATCCCAGACCACATCCGGGTTTCCACCCCGGGCGGTATAGCGGCGCAGAGTCATCCACAGCGCAACGAGGATGCCGGCGATAATGCACATGGCATACGCACGAATAGGGACTGGTCCGAGATGCCACACGCCTTGTGGCGGAGAGGGAATGTTGGCGAGGTAGTAAATCTGCACGGGAAATAGTGTGCCTGAAAAAGACGGCCACTACAACGCGCTTAGCTTCTGCGCGAAGGGCACGCCGGATGCTGGCCGGCGGCCACTAAGGAGCGGGCCAAAGCCATCGGGTCCTGGGCCGCCATAATGGACTCACCGACGAGGATGGCATCGGCTCCCTGCGAGGCATAGGACAACACGTTACGCGGACTATTAACGCCGCCCACCGCAATACGTGTGATGCTCTCAGGAAGACCCGGTGAAATAGTAGAAAAGGCCTCCCGATTAAGTGCATCGGAGGCCAAAGACCACGCATTGATGGCCACGACAGTACCCCCTGCTTTGATAACGCGATCCACCTCAGCGCACGTGCGCACTTCCAGGATGGCTGTCATTCCAAGGGACTCCACGCGGTCGAGGAGCGACTCGAGGCGAGCCTGATCAAGCAACTCCACCTGCAAAGGAATCGCATCCGCCCCATAACAGCGCGCTTCATGAATCTGATAAGGATCAACAATGGTGTCGCGGCACAGCATAGGAATGTCGATTGCAGCGCGGGCAACACGCATGTCCTCCAGGGAGCCATGAAAGCGGCGCCTGTCTGTCTGGCAGGCCATGACGTGCACGCCTGCTTCCTCCAGCTTTCGTGCCAGGGCCGCGACGGAGTGCGGTCCGTCTAGGTGGACGATCTCTCCACCATAAGGCACGGCGCGCTTGATTTCGGTGATGATAGAACATCCCGAACGTAATAGGGCCTGTGCGGTATCGCGCGGTGCGTCCATGTCTCGAGACCGCGCTTTAACTTCCTTGAAGGGGACGCGCGCCTCCCGTGCGGCTACATCAGCTAGTACGCCGGCCACAAGGTGATCGACGGCAATCGGGGTAGGCATGGAGCACCTCCCTTCCCCGAAGGAAACTCAAAGAAAGAAACAGGGGCGTTTGAGATCACACTTAGGCTAGCGCGCCCTTGCCTCTAACAAGAAATCCGGGGCACCCGATTCCGTGCTAGGACCACTATGTGAAGCGGGAAATGCAGCCACGGCTCACGCCGCTGCCATGCCTAGGTCGACCGGGGATCGGTGGGGTCAATATCGGCATCGAGGGCATCCCACATCACACGGCCGGAGTCCTGGGAGGTTTCGAGGTCTTCCTGCAGGCGTTCCTGGCGTACCGCCGGGGTTTCATATTTGGCGGAGCGGGGCTTATCGGCCCCCGGATTGCTCGCCACCATGACCGCGCCGAAGAGGGCAAGCGCCGCACCGGCGATAGCAAGCACGGGGCCAACGGTCGACGCATCAGCGGTGAGGACAGTGGCCCAATCCGAAATGGTTGCGGAATCCACGGAGGTATCGTTCGTTCCTCCCTGCAGCAGCTCTTGAGCACGCTCCGTCTCGGGGCCGGCAGTCAACAGCGCAACCGGGCGCCATCCGGCAGCCGCCGCGGCGAGTGCGGTGAGGACAGAGACAATTCGACGGCCCGTGCGCCGCAGCGCAAAGGCTGCCACACCGCCAGCGAGAACCACGACGCTGAGTGCAATGAGCTCGAGGGACCACAAGGAACCAGATAATTCCACAACACTCGAACCGGCCTTATCGTCTTCGACCGCCGCCGTCACCCACGTCATGCGGGAAGACAGCCACAACAGGATGGCGCCGACGAACATCAGCACAGGTCCGATGCGTTTAGCTCCACTGTGCTTTGCTTCAGTGCACTTTGCTTCAGTGCGCTTAGCCATTGTTCTCCTCTCCGAAGAGATCGCGTGCATCGAAGCACGTCCGGTCCCCGGTATGGCACGCGCCGCCGTGCTGACGAACGGTCAGTAAGACGGTGTCTCCATCGCAATCTAAGCGCGCACCCACCACCTCTTGGGTATTGCCGGACGTCAGACCCTTAATCCAATACTCACGGCGCGAGCGTGAATAGTAGGTTCCACGACGCGTCGCCAACGTATAGGCCAAGGCATGATCATCCATCCATGCCAGCATGAGCACTTCTCCGCGCTCCGATTGCACAATGGCCGGAACCAAACCCGCCTCGTTGCGCTTAAGCTGCTGAGCAATCTCTTCACTCAGCTCATAGTCCCCTACGGCCTCCGAATCGGTGCTTCTGTGCCCGCTGCTTTCATTGTGTACCTTCACTGGCGGACCTCCTTCCCTGCTGCCGCAAGTGCCTCTTTAACCTCAGAGATCTCTACCTCACGGAAGTGGAAGATGCTGGCCGCGAGCACGGCATCTGCCCCGGCATCAACAGCCGGTGGAAAATGCTCGGCCCTACCCGCTCCGCCGGAGGCGATGATCGGCACGGACACCGCCGCACGCACCGCCTCGATCAATTCGATGTCGAAGCCCGCCTTGGTGCCGTCTCCATCCATGGAGTTCAGCAGAATCTCACCAACCCCTAGTTCCTCACCGCGCTTGGCCCACTCCACGGCGTCGAGGCCTGCCGAGCGCGTTCCGCCATGTGTGGTGACCTCAAAGCCGCTGGGAAAATCTTTCGCGCGGCGAGCATCCACCGAAAGCACAATGCACTGGGAACCAAAGACATCCGCCAGTTCGCGCAGCAACTCCGGGCGCGCGATGGCAGAGGAGTTTACAGAGACCTTATCCGCGCCGGCACGAAGAAGCTCGCGGACATCGTCCACCGACCTGACTCCACCGCCAACGGTCAACGGGATGAAGACTTGATCGGCCGTACGGCGCACCACATCGAGCATGGTGCCGCGGCCATCCTTTGATGCGGAGACGTCGAGGAAGGTCAGCTCATCAGCGCCCATGTGGCCATAGCGGGCAGCCAACTCCACCGGGTCACCGGCATCACGCAGGTTTTCGAAGTTCACGCCTTTGACCACACGGCCATTATCAACGTCAAGACACGGGATCACGCGCACGGCAAGTGCCATGGTGACCATCCTCCTAAAACTAAAGGTCAGATGAGAGGCAGTCCGTATGGAAACTGCCGAATACTAAAAACTACGTCCGGCTTCAGCGCCCAATTCCCACGCTGGGGTTTAGTGCCGGAGCCTAGCGCTCCCCACGAGGATTTCGGGCGATGGCATCCAGAATTGTGGCATGAACCTGCGGGGTTCCTCCCACAAAGCCCTTCGAGTTGGCGGTCCACTCATTTCCTTCTGGATCGCTCACGCGGCCACCGGCGGCCTTGATCATGAGCGCACCCGCCGCGTTATCCCATGGGTGCGGCGAGAAATTCACCGCCCCATCAAACACGCCTTGGGCCACGAAGGCATTGTCCAGCCCCACCGACCCAGTCATGCGGGGACGCAACCCGGTCTCTCGGAGGTCCTTGAACAAATCGGTTGGCAGGTGTGAGGAACAGCCCACATGACCGCGGGCCTCGTCGAAGCCCTGAGCCTCCTCGCCGCCCCCGAAACCGGTCGAGGGGCCGCCGCTGGTGCGCAGTGGCATGCCTTGTGCCGCGACGACGCGACGGTTTAGCAAAGGAAAATCTGCGACTGCGACGACGGGCTTCGCTTCGTGCAAAAGCGTGACAAGAATTCCGCAGCACGGATTTCCCGCGGAATAGTTCGCGGTTCCATCCACTGGGTCCACGACCCAGATCGTCTCTTGGAGGTCTCCCCCGTATTCCTCGCCGAGCACCGGGATTCCGGTGAGCTGACTCAGCGTTTGACGCAACTGCTGCTCAATGACCAGATCTACCTCGGTGGCAAAGTCTCCCTCGCCCTTGAAACGCGCGGGTGCTGCGCCGAGGCCCCTGCGGAAGAGATCATCAACGTGATCCACCGCTGCCTCCGCAAAGGCAACAAGCTCGCGTGGGTCCGACTCCGAAGTTCCTGTCATCGGGGCCATCGGCCTACCTCTCCTCGATCGGGTCGATGTATTCCTCTCCCGGCAGCGGGGTAACCTCTGCAACGGCAGCGAGAGCTTCCTCCAGCGTGAAGCGCTCCTCATAGAGAGCCTTACCGATGATGGCGGAATCAATTCCCTCATTTTCGTAGAGGGCCAATTCACGCAGATCATCCAGGGTGGAAATTCCTCCGGAAGCAGTGACCTTGGCTTCTGTAGCGGCCGCGACCTCACGCAACAACTCAATGTTGGGGCCCTGCAGCGTACCGTCCTTGGACACGTCCGTTACTACGAAGCGAGTACAACCAGCCACATCGAGGCGTTCGAGGACCTCCCAGAGGTCGCCGCCGTCAGATACCCAGCCGTTACCTCGCGTCCGCCACTCGCCATCCACCAGGCGGACCGCCAAGTCCACTGCGATGCGGTCACCGTGTTCTGCCAGAGCCTTGGCAATCCAGTCAGGGTTCTCCAAAGCCGCGGTACCAATATTGACGCGGCGCGCACCGGTGGCGAGAGCTCGGGCCAGAGATTCATCATCTCGAATCCCGCCGGTCAGCTCCACGTTCAGGTCCACGCTTGTGGTGATTTCGGCGAGCAGTTCATGGTTGGATCCGCGGCCAAAAGCCGCGTCCAAATCGACTGCATGCAGCCACTGCGCACCCTGAGCCTGCCACTTCAGGGCAGCCTCACGCGGCGAGCCATAGGATTTCTCGGTTCCGGCCTCTCCTTGATCAAGGCGAACTGCCTGACCATCAACGACATCAACCGCGGGCAACAGTGTAAAACTCATGGTGGGTAGTCTACCTTTCACGCGGACTCTTTAAAGCGTTCCTATCCAGTTCTTCAGCAGCTGCGAACCAACGTCACCAGATTTCTCCGGGTGAAATTGGGTGGCCCACAATGCGCCATTGTCTACCGCAGCGACAAAACGGTCACCGCCATACTCCGACCACGCCACCTTCGGCGGCTCCGTAATCTCGGTCTCCAGCTCCCAGTTCCGCGCGGCATAGGAATGCACGAAATAAAAGCGATCCTCCGGGCTCACGCCTTCAAACATGCGGCTTCCGCTAGGAAGCTCCACGGTGTTCCATCCCATGTGCGGGAGGACGGGAGCCTGCAAACGGGTAACCTCCCCGGGCCACTCGCCGCAACCTTCGGTGTGCACGCCGTGTTCAGTGCCTGACTCAAAAAGAATCTGCATGCCTACGCAAATCCCCAAAACGGGGCGACCACCAGCCAATCGCTGACCAATGATTCGCGGCCCCTGTGCGGCGCGCAGGCCCTCCATGCAGGCAGCGAACGCCCCCACTCCGGGGACCAAAAGGCCATCGGCCTCTACCGCCTGTTTCGGGTCCGCGGTCACCGCGACGGTGGCACCGACCCTCTCCAGCGCGCGCACTGCCGACCGGACATTGCCAGCGCCATAATCCAGGACTACTACGTCGTGTGAGCTCATCGTGCTTCCTTTCCGGGTCTCCTCGGCCTTCTAATCATGCGCAGGCGGGTTTGGATGTCGTTCAGCTCGCTCACGCGGGTCTTGCCCAAGGCGAGGTCAGCCGCAGACATGAGCAGGCCCACCGCGATGATGGCGGCGCCAGCGGCGAACGCGCCATAATAACCAGACATAGCCACGACGGCGCCGAGCACCGTCGAGCCAAGGCCCGTGCCGCCGTCGTAGAAAATATTCCACACCGCAGAGCCCTCCGAGAGGCGCTCGCGCGGGAGACGGTCGAACATCGACAACAGCGCCTCATTTTGCACGATGCCGAAACCCGCACCGTAGATGACCGTGCCGAACACGAGCAGCCATACTGACCATTCTTGCCACAGCACGGCGGCGATAAGCCCCACGCCTAAGACTGAAAAAGCCTGAGCGGGAATCATCAGCGTGCCTGGCTGGCCTACTCGGTCCGCCACCACACCGGCCACATAGCGCGCGATCATGGCCGAACCACCAATCACCGATAGCATGAGGCCGCCCAAGACAGCGCCGCGCTCAGGATCCAACTCACGCACCGCCGGAGAAATGAAGTTAGATGCCACGCCATAGCTCACGGAAAAACTCATCAGCGCCAGTGCTGGGACGAGCACGAGCTTCCACATCGGGGCGCGCGGGGTGGTGTCTGAGGGGTCCGGCGACCCCACTGGAGCGGCTTTGATTTGCGGCACCAGAATGCACGTGAAGAATCCTAGTAAGCCAAGACCAGCAGCCAGAAGATACACCGTGTTGTAGTTAAAGGCTGAAGCCACCGCGAGGCCCACGGGCAAGAAGGCCATTTGGGCTGCACCGATGAATAGGCCGAAAATTCCCGTGGCCTTACCCAGCAGGCGCCGTGGCGTGATTTCCGCGATGAGTGCGTTCTCCGCCACTGTGAGCGCACCGAAGCCTATACCGCGCAGAGCGGAAAAGCCTAGGGCGATCGGGGCTGCATCGCCCAGCATGTGCCCCAACGCCGGCAGCCCCAGCAACAACGCCGCGGCCGCCATAATCGGGCGGTAGCCAAAGATGCGCAGCAGCATCGGTGTTGCCATTTGGGTAAGCACTGTGGCCAGCATGAACACGCCGGTCGTGGCACCAGCCAATGTCGCGGAACCGCCGGCATCCAGCACGGCCAGCGGCACCACAGGCAGCAAGACCGACCAAGCACCAAAAGCGGAAACCACCGCGATCATGGTTTCCTTAAAGCCAGCAACCTTCCATACGCTCTGAGGGGTCTTTTCTATCACTTCGCCGCCAATCCTGCTGAGAAGATGTCAAGGAACCAGACCAAGGCGGCAGTCACGGAGATCGCCGCGAGCGCACCCGCGACCACAGTCATCAGCACCGACCCGTTCTGGTATGCCGCCCACGCACCACCGACGAGCAACCCGGCGACCAGAAAGAGAACGAGAACCATTACATTCATAAGTCTTAGAGCGCTCCCTTCGTCGAAGGAACTCCGTTCACGCGCGGATCCCGCTCAGTAGCCTGGCGCAGAGCACGGGCCACTGCCTTATACTCGGCCTCCGTGATGTGATGCGGATCGCGGCCGTAACGCACGTTGACGTGCAAGGTCGTCGCCGAGTGCGTGGCAAAGGTTTCAAAGAAGTGTCGGTTGATAACCGTGGCGTAATGCCCACCGATAATCTGCCACTCCATGTTCTCCGGCTCGCCATTCATCACGAAGTAGGGACGCCCTGAGATATCGACGACGGCCTCCACCAGCGTTTCATCCATGGGGAGGAGCTGGGAGCCGAAACGGCGGATCCCGGACTTATCCCCCACCGCCTCCAGAAAGGCACGGCCCAGCACGATAGCGGTGTCTTCGACCGTGTGGTGAGCATCGATGTCAATATCGCCCTCAGCGTGAACGCGAAGATCGAAGGAGCCGTGGGTGCACACAGCGTTAAGCATGTGGTCAAAGAACGGCAGCCCCGTCGAAATATCCGACTGGCCGGTGCCATCGAGGTTTATTTCTACAGAGATCTTTGTCTCCCCGGTGACGCGCTCTGCGCGGCCAATGCGGTCGCCATGGTTGTGACGTACAGCGTCGCCAGCACTCATTGCCCCACGCTCCTTCTTCAAGTCATGAGCCCACAATGTGGGCTCATTTCATCATCGTTTTTAGTTAGTCATCTCTACTGTATCTGCCAAGTCCGCCGCGGCCGAAAGGAAGGCATCATTCTCTTCAGGCAGACCAATCGTGGCGCGCAAGAGACCCGGTACACCGTTATCACGAATCAGGACATCGCGGTCCAGGAATCCTTGCCACACCGCGTGCTGATCGGCAAAGTGTCCGAAGGAGACGAAGTTGGATTCGCTGGGTACGACGTAGTATCCGAGCTCCTTAAGCCGTGCGACAACCCGGTCCCGCTCCGCCGATAGTTTGGCCACAGTTCCCAAGGTCTCTTCCTTATGCGCAAGGGCAACGGTGGCCGCGATCTGGGAGAGAACCGACAGGTGATAGGGCAAACGAACGAGCATGACGGCTTCCACGAACGCCGGATCTGCCACGAAGTAGCCCAAACGTCCGCCGGCGAAGTCGAAGGCCTTGGACATCGTGCGCGAGACCACGAGCTTGGTCGGATATTTCTCCAGCAGCGTGGTCGCAGAAGGCGAAGGCGAGAATTCCATATAGGCCTCGTCCACGATGACGATGCCCGGCGCGGCCTGCACGATCTTCTCCACCACATCAATCGGGGTGACATCACCGGTGGGATTGTTCGGTGTTGTGATGAAAACGACGTCGGGGCGGTGCTTGGCGACGGCCTCCAACGCCTCC
This sequence comes from Corynebacterium sp. HMSC069E04, assembly GCF_001813175.1. Taxonomy (NCBI): domain Bacteria; kingdom Bacillati; phylum Actinomycetota; class Actinomycetes; order Mycobacteriales; family Corynebacteriaceae; genus Corynebacterium; species Corynebacterium sp. HMSC069E04. Next base: position 81,063 of record NZ_KV811696.1, read on the forward strand.
TCCTCATCAATACGGAAATCCGCATCGCGTGGGCAGGAGATGAATTCGGTTTGGGTGCCCGCGCATAGAATGGGGTGCATCGAATAGCTCGGTGTAAATCCCAGCGCGCTACGCCCCGGCCCGCCAAAGGCCTGCAGCAGCTGCTGCAGAACCTCATTGGAGCCGTTAGCTGCCCAGACGTTCTCCACGCTGACAGCCACCCCGGTCTGCTCACTGACGTACTCCGCCAGTGCCGTGCGCAGCTCCACGGCATCGCGCTCTGGGTAACGGTTGAGCTGACGCGCGTGCTTCTCGACGGCCGCCACCATGTCCTTCACCAGCGCCTCCGAGGGTGGATAGGGGTTCTCGTTGGTGTTGAGCTGGTTGGTCACCGTCAGCTGCGGGGCTCCATAGGCGCTGGAGCCGCGCAATTCTTCGCGAAGGGGAAGATCCTTCAACTCAGCCATTGCTTAAGCCTCTTCTTTCTGGGTATCGGTGTCATCAGCGAATCGTGCCGCAATTGCTTCACCATGGGCGGGCAAGTCTTCTGCAGTGGCGAAGGCAATGACATTCTGAGCTACCTCGCCGAGTGCCGCGCGGTCGTACTCGATGAGGTTGACCGGCCGTAGGAAGGTGTGCGTCGACAGCCCGGCGCTAAACCGCGCGGTTCCCGAGGTAGGCAAAACGTGGTTGGAACCGGCGGAATAATCACCGAGCGGTACGGGCGAGTATTCACCAACGAAGATCGCGCCGGCGTGGCGGATACGCTCCGCAACTGCCCGGGCATTCTTTGTGTGTACCTCCAAGTGCTCAGCGGCATAGGCGTCCGCGACAGCGATACCTGTCTCGAGGTCGTCGACCAGGACGATGCCGGACTGTTCTCCGCGCAATGCCTCAGCTGCGCGCTCGGCGTTGGCTGTGGCGGTATAGCGCTGAGCTACCTCCGCATTCACCGCAGCGGCAAAGTCCTCAGAATCGGTGATGAGCACGGAGGCAGCCATGGGATCGTGCTCCGCCTGGGAAATGAGGTCATAGGCCACGTAGACGGGGTTAGCGGTCTCATCGGCCAGGATGGCGATCTCGGTAGGACCAGCTTCTGCATCAATTCCCAGCACTCCCTGCACCGCGCGCTTAGCGGCAGCAACAAAGACGTTGCCGGGGCCGGTGATGATATCGACAGGCTCCAGAGCTTCTTCACCCGTGGCGGGTTCATCATCGCCGTAGGCCAGAAGCGCGATGGCTTGCCCGCCGCCGACGGCCCAGACATCATCCACGCCCAGCATGTGGCACGTGGCCAGCACTGTCGGGTGTGGCAGCCCACCGAATTCCTTCTGCGGCGGAGAAGCCACGACCATCGCCGCAGCGCCCGCTTCTTGGGCGGGGACGGCATTCATAATGACGGAAGACGGATACACCGCCTTGCCGCCTGGGACGTAGAGCCCTACTCGCTCGATGGGCTGGAAGACCTCGGTGACCGTCGCGCCTGGTGCCAGTGTCGTCGTGTGCGAAGCCGGCTTCTGATCAGCGTGAACGGCGCGCACGCGCGCGATAGATTCTTCGATGGCTGCTCGCACACTCGGGTCCAGGTCCTCGGCAGCCTTCTTCATCTCCTCCTTAGGTACTCGCACTGCGGCGGGGCGGACTCCGTCGAATTTTTCGCCGAAATCGAGGGCCGCCGCCGCACCACCCTCGCGGACTTTCTCCACCATGGGGATGACGGTGCCCATCACTGAGGACACGTCCGTTCCCCCTCGCGGCAGGACTCGGCGCAGCCGGGAGGTGGTGAGTTCCTCTCCACGCAGGTCGATGGTTCGTAGCATGCTCAGACCCCTTTTATAATATGCAGCAGTTTCTATACCTTCCCATTACTATACCTGGACCGAAAAGCCAGCGAGCTGGCAGGTAGGGGTTATAGAATGTGCCACTAGTAACACATTCCGGGAGCCCGAATCGGTGAAGGGAGGCGGCGAGATGAGCAACGGCGCCGATGGCTTGGACAGCCAGCCTCCTTCCAACCTGCTTGCCCGCGTCGAAAACCTCGCACACCGCGAAAGCCTCGATTGCATTCGGGTCACCGCACACGAGCTCCTCTTCCCTCACCCACCGCTTGGGGAAACCCGCGCTTTCATGGACACCGAGGGCGAACCAATCCTGCGTTTCTACACCACCCATCACGGCGTTCTAGGTTTCGGCGACATTCCTGCTCTCAGTGAATTCGTCAATGACTGGAACCATGACTGCCTCTCGCCGCACCTCATCCTCAACTATTCGGCACCTACCGCGGTAGAGGTGTGGGGGCATTCCTTCCTCGTGGTTCACCAGAAACCTACAACGTCCCAGCTTTCCGCTTCGGTTCTGCCAGCACTCCACAACGCCGCGGCCTGCCTCGAAGAATTGGCCGATCACTTCCCCGTTCTCACGCTTCCCCGCCCAACGGCTCCGGAAGAAGAAACAGAACTCGACGGCCCCGTCGCCGACGTCGACACCGCTCGGCTCGGGGAACTCTTGCCGGCCCTCGGAATTACACGCTTCCAGGCGGATGCTGACGAGGCCGTCTATGCCTGGATCAATGATGTCCTCTTTGCTTTCGCCATCGATTCCGGCCCCAGCCTCATCATCAAAGGCCATTGGGATCCCAACCTGCCGGGCAGCGAGTTCTCCAAAATCTTCCTCATTTGCAATGACTGGAACCGGACCAATCACTCAGCCTCCGCCTTCTGCCACTCAAACATTGATGGGTTGCAGGTACGCATCGATTACGCGGTTATGACGGGCGCCGGGCTTTCCGACGCCCAATTGATCACCGCCCTCGGCCGCGGCATCAAGCACGTTCTCCACGGCATCGATGACATCTCACGCGATGCGGTGGGCTCCTCCCCCGTCGCGTGGCCCTAGCGCGCCGTCGACCGGCACCTCATTTTCTTCCGAATCCCTCTCGCTCACAGCATCGCAAGGCGAATCGATGAATAGCGCGGACCAGTAGGCGAACATGGCCATAAACGGCCCTACCAGCCAAGCACTACCCGGCGAGAATTTCGGCACAAACTCTACATACTCTCCGGGATTCTCGGGAATATAAGTGGCGGTGGCTCCACCGAAGACATAAAACGAGGCCGCGCCAGCCAGAGCAGCCAGAGCCACCCACAGCAGTACGCCGACGCCACGGTAGCGCTCACCTCGCACGTAGGCAGTAGCCCCCAGGGCCGCGCTGAGAACTCCGGTGATCAGTACGAAGGTGATATAGGAATCAAATTGCACGTCGGCAACGTTGCTCAAGGCGTAGCCGCCATCCTCAACCCGGTGCCCCTTGAGAGCTGGACGCCACAGTCCCCACGCGGCGCCGGCTGCAGAGAATCCAAAGAGTGCTAACGCGAGCAACCCCGCGCCGAATCCAATGGCGCGGGGTATGCGAAGGCTAGGAGCACGCAGTCCAGGCACGATACTCTCTAGCCGCAGAAGGTCCAGTTACCGTTCTCACGCTTGAAGCGCATGGTGGAGCTATCCATGCCCTGGCTGGTGTTAACGTTCACAGTCGCGGAAGCATCGTCACCGTTAACCACAACATCGTTGATGGACTCAACACCGGTCTTGGACCAGTCAAAGCCATCCATCTGGGAGGTATCCTGGCCCGCTGCCGCCATCATGTCCTTGAGCTGGTTCATCGGAACATCCGGAACCTGGTTGTAATCAACCTGATCGAGGCCGGAGTTCGGATCGTTGCGGATAGCCGCGCAGGTGTGCTCCGGGAGGTACTTCACAAAGGAACGCATGGTCTGCTGCTCATACATACCGCGTACTAGGGTGTTAATACCGTCGATATCCTCCTGGCTGGCAGCTTCACCCTGAACCGGTTCGACCTTGGGCATGTTCTGGAAAGGATCAGCGCCTTCTTCGAAGGGGTTGGCCAGAGTCTGGTTAGCAGCCTCGGGGTTCTCCCCCTCCGGCTTGGCAGCTTCGTCCTTATTCTCTTCGCCGTCCTTCTTGTCCTCCCCCTCCTTCTTCTCCTCAGAAGTCTTCTCTTCCGTCTTCTTCTCAGACGTCTTTTCCTTAGACTTCGTAGTCGTGGTGGTCTTTGCCGCAGAGGACGCAGTGTCACCTGCATTCTCATCATCGGAACCACAAGCAGCCAAGGAAAGCGGCGCAACGAGTGCAACAGCAATGAGGGACTTCTTGGCAGGTGTCAGAAAAGACAAGGGAAAACTCCTAAATGTACATAGAGAGCGATAGGTTAAACCACGCGGGACGCAGTGTTTGCTCTTGGGCAACTCACATAACCTTAACAAGCGCTGTTTGAAGAATTCATATTCTACACCTTGAAGCTTCCTGTGAGCCTCACGAGGGTATTCTCTTGCCGCGTAGAGTTGGTCGTGTGCACCTTTCTCGCGACGCTATCGTTTCCACCGCCCTTGAGCTTTTGACCCAATACGGCCTTGCTGATGTCACTATGCGCCGAGTCGCCACCAACCTCGGAGTCGCACCCGGCGCGCTGTACTGGCACGTGGCCAACAAACAATCACTGATCGCCGCCATGACCGCAGAAATACTCGCTCCCGTCACCGGGGAAAGCACGGCGGAGCTGGTCAGCTCGCTGCACAATGAGCTGCAACGCTGGCGCGATGGAGCTGAAGTGGCCATCGCCGGAGCATCCTTCCCTGAGTCCTCAGCGAGCGCTGACGTGGAAAAGCTATTCACCAAGGCACTGCAGAAGGAGGCACCCGATGCCTCGCCGGAGGATAGAGCCGTCGCCGCCCGCACTCTGATCCACTACACGCTGGGCGCTACTTTCATGGAGCAATCCCGCGAACAGCTCAGTGGGGCGACTCCAGGCGGGACGTCGCCAAGCACAGCGTCTACAGCTTCCGAGACCACGCCGGTGGACGCCACCTCGGTGCGCGCAGCGGAGCTGATGGTCGCCGGCTTAAGATCACTGCGAAGCGATCACATGCATCAGAATTGACTAAGCTAAGCCTCATGACTGAGACCCGTGCTGACCTAACGCCATCTCGCCAGGTGTGGCCTGGTTCCCCCTCCCCGCTCGGCTCCACCTATGATGGAGCCGGTACTAATTTTGCTATCTTTTCCGAAATCGCCGAGAAGGTTGAGCTCTGCCTCATTGACCAGGACGGTAACGAAGAACGCATCGAATTAACTGAGATCACCGCACACGTCTGGCACGCCTACCTCCCGAACGTCAGCCCCGGGCAGCGCTATGGATACCGCATCCACGGCCCTTATGAACCAGAAAATGGTCTGCGCTGCGATCCCTCAAAACTTCTTGTCGATCCTTATGCCCGCGCCTTCGACGGCGACTTTGACGGGGATCCCTCGCTGTACTCCTACGATATCTTCGCAGAGGAACCCGGCAGCGGCCGCAACCAGGATGACTCCTTGGGCCACACCATGCTCTCCGTGGTCATCAACCCGTTCTTCGAGTGGCACGGCGACAACCGCCCGCACACCCCGGATAACGAAACAATTATCTACGAAGCCCACGTCAAGGGCATGACTATGACGCACCCGGATGTGCCGGAGGAGCTGCGCGGTACCTACGCCGGTATGGCACACCCAGCGATCATTAACTACTTCAAGGACTTGGGAGTGACGGCCGTCGAGCTGCTGCCGGTTCACCAGTTCTTACAGGATGATCGCCTGCGCCAGCTGGGCCTGCGCAACTACTGGGGTTATAACACCTTCGGGTTCTTCGCCCCGCATGCTGACTATGCCTACGCCAAGAAGCCTGGCGAGGTGGTCGCTGAGTTCAAGGCCATGGTTCGTGCCTTCCATGAGGCCGGAATCGAGATCATCCTCGATGTGGTCTACAACCACACCGCCGAAGGCAACCACATGGGCCCCACCATCGCCTTCCGCGGCATTGATAACCACGCCTACTACCGCTTGGTTGATGACAACCCCGAGCACTACATGGACTACACCGGTACCGGTAACTCCCTGAATGTCCGTCACCCGCACTCCCTCCAGCTGATTATGGATTCGCTGCGTTACTGGGTGACGGAGATGCGCGTGGATGGCTTCCGGTTCGACCTCGCGTCCACTCTGGCGCGCGAACTCGATGATGTGGATAAGCTCGCCACTTTCTTCGATTTGGTCCAGCAGGACCCGGTGGTCTCCAAGGTCAAGCTCATCGCCGAGCCCTGGGACGTGGGCCATAACGGCTACCAAGTTGGCAACTTCCCGCCCATCTGGAGCGAATGGAACGGCAAGTACCGCGATACCGTCCGTGATTTCTGGCGCGGGGAGCCGGCGACAATGGGTGAGTTTGCCTCACGCCTGACTGGTTCCTCCGATCTCTATGCCAACAACGGCCGCCGCCCCACCGCGTCTATCAACTTCATCACCGCGCACGATGGCTTTACGCTTCGTGATTTGGTGTCCTATAACGAAAAGCACAATTCCGAGAACGGTGAAGACAATCGCGACGGTGAGTCCCACAACCGCTCGTGGAACCATGGCGTGGAAGGGCCGACTGACGACGAAGAGATTAAAAAGCTCCGGCGCCGCCAGGTCCGCAATTTCCTCACTACTCTCCTGCTATCCCAGGGCACCCCGATGCTGTGCCATGGTGATGAGCTGGGCCGCACCCAAGACGGCAATAACAACGTGTATTGCCAGGACAACGAGATTTCCTGGATCGATTGGTCGATGTTGGAGCAGGAAAAGAACGTCGCCATGCACGGCTTTACCAAGCGCCTGATCAACATCCGCAAGAACCACCCGGTGTTCCGCCGCCAGCGTTTCTTGGCTGGTGGCCCCTTTGGCTCTGAGGTGAAAGATCGCGATATTGCCTGGCTCGTGCCCTCCGGCAAACTCATGACCCCGCAGGACTGGGATTTTGAGTTCGGCAAGGCCCTCATGGTCTATCTCAACGGTAACGCGATTACGGAAACCACTGCCCGCGGTGAACGCATTACGGATGATTCCTTCATCATGATTTTCAACGCTCACCACGAAGACATCGAGTTCACGCTGCCCAAGAAGGACCTGGGTGCTAGTTGGAGGCTCATCGTCGACACCTCTGATTCCGGTGGCTATCCGGACGAGGAGAAGCTCATCGCAGCCGAAGGTTCCATCGTGGTACAGCCGCGCACAACGCTGATCCTGCGCCAGACTGAGCCCCCAGTTTTCGACGACAGCGATGACTCTGCGCAATCCGCTGCCACGGCAGAAGAAAGCCGATAGCTAGACTGCACTCCACCGTCTGCTGTCCACCATTAACCCCGTCCTTGAAAGGAAACCGTGTCCTATACCGCCCACGGTGCTGTCATTGATGTCACCACCGATGCACTCACCGTCCAACGCTCCCAGCTAGCCGCTTCCCTTGGCGCCCCAGCCCGCGAGGCTCTCTCCTTAGCTGATGCCACGGGCGTGGAGTGCACGGAACCAACGGAGACAGGGTTTGGGCAGGTCATAGTGCGCGGCACGAGCGATTCTGCAGGGACCGTTGGGGACACGATCATCCGCTTCGCCCCCGGCCAAGACGCGGCCGCATTTGCCCGCGCGGTTGAGGCAGCGCTGCGCGGCGAAGCACCGGCTGCCAGCAGTGGTGTGCAGGGGCTCAACTTCACCGCCGTCGATGTGGAAACCGCCAACGATAACTGGGGCTCGGTCTGCCAGATCGGTGCGGTCCGCTTCCGCGATGGCGAAGAGACCGAGTCCCGCACGTGGCTGTGCACTCCCCCACCGGGGCTCGAGCACTTCGACGAGGTCAACATCAGCATCCATGGCATCACAGCGGAGGACGTCGCTGATACTTTACCTTTCGCTGATGCCGCCGCCGAGCTCTTCGAGTTCCTCGGCACAGACACGCTAGTAGCCCACAACGCGCAATTCGATTCCACGGCCCTGCGCAGTGGCCTCAAGAAGGCCGACGCGCCGGTGCCAGAACTTCGCTTAGCGTGTTCCCTGGCACTGGCCCGCGACGCCTCCCGTACAGGCGTCATCGACGTGGCCAACCATAAACTTCCCACCGTTGCCTCCTACCTCGGTGCCGAGGATTTCCGCCATCACGAGGCCACAGCCGACGCCCGCGCGGCGGGCGAGATTGTCAGTGCCCTAGCGCAACGCTTTGGTCACTCCGGAAGCATTGAAGACTTGTTCACCACCCGTGATTTTGCGCTGGGCACGTTGAGCGAGGACTCCGTCATCCCGGTCCTGCGCGCCAACACCGCTCCCCTCTCCGCTGCCGACTTGGGCGCTGGTACGGATTTCCGCGACAAGACGCGCATGGCGGGTACAGCCTCGGGCTCGAAGAAGAAGGGCTCCGCCGCTAAGGAGCGCCGTGGTGCAGCCCCGTGGCAATCCGTATCCACTCCGGACACCATCCCGGATCCCAATCCTGATGCGGATCCGGAAGGCGCGCTATTTGCTCAGAATGTCACTCTCACCGGTGACTTCGAGCCTTTCGACAAGGGCCTTTTGTGGTCCAAGATTGCTGAACGCGGCGGCCAGGTGGGCAAGAATGTCACGAAGAAGACCACCATCCTGGTTGTGGGCCAGTGGGCTACCAAGACCTCTAAAGAAAAACGCGCTGAGGAGCTGCAAGGCAAAGGCCAGGACATCGCGATCTGGCAGACGGACAAGCTGTTAGAGGAGCTGCAGCTTGATGAGGCTCCGCCGTTCTAACCTGCGTAGCTCTTGAGCACGGAGGCGCTAGAACATCAAGGCTCTAGCGCGTGGTGGGTTTTCTACGAACTAGTGGGAACCTGTGGGCATAAAGCCCAGTCCAATAAGGGCAAGGAATCTGCACTTGCCTACCTTTCGGAGTAAATCCACCATGACCATCGCGCTGCCCACCTCCCTCCGCATCGACCACCTGCTCCCCTCGCTCTGCCCGAGCGAGGAGCTCAACGGAATCAAGCTCTGTGATGATGGCTTCGGTGATTCACCTGCTAGCCTCCAGCTATCGCGGACGCTATCGATGTCCTTGGTCCACGGCACAGGCACCGAAGCCAAGCGCGTGAGCCAGCGCGCTGTGGACGATATGGGTTTGACCGTGCGCCAAGCTTGGGATGCTGCCGCGCTGAATCTGCAACGCCGCGCACTGACGCAGCAGGGGCTGCGCTTCTTTACCCGGCCTGCCGAACTCGGACTGGGTAGAACGGAAAAGGGCCTAGAGGTGCGGGTGCATCGCTGCGCTGTCTCGTCGTGGTTGGCTCACCCGCAGGCCTTCGTTATCCTGGACAATCATCTGCAGCGGCTTAGCCAGGCTCGGAGTATTACCTACCTCGTGCCTGATGCGCACACTCTCTACGCGCTGCTCAACATTTCCCCGCAGCGCGCCACGGAACTGGCCTACCGCGCGGCCGAATTGCGCCCGCGCCATCGACCACCGCTGAGCTTGCAACCACTAGTATTAGCTAACGGCTTTCCATTGGAGGTGTAGACACACCTCCATACTTCCTCCGCCGTGGCCGAAAGGAGTCACGTTCTTAAGATGGCTGAATCATCCATGTCCCGCCTGAGCAACCAGTACCATTCCTGGGTACACGCGCATCCTACCGCGGCGCAGGATTTCCGCGATGCCATCGAGGACTTGCTTAACGACGCCGGCATTATCTTTGACCGCGTAGCGACCCGCGTGAAGCTGTGGCCTTCTCTCAAGGCGAAAGCGAAGAAGCGCCGCGACAACGGCGAGCTGATGTACCCGAAGCCGTGGGAAGATATCCACGATGTTTTGGGGGTGCGAATTACCGTCTTCCACTCCACGGTTATCCCGGAAGCTCTAGAGGTTTTGGGAGAAACCTTTACCGTGCTGCGCTCGGTGGACAAGGCGGCGGAAACGCGGATTTCTGGTGGTTTTGGTTATGGCTCGCACCATTTGGTGCTGACGGTGTCCGAGGACAGCGCCGCCACGCTGGAGGAACTTGAGCCTTATATCGGCTGGACCTTCGAGATTCAAATCCGCACCGTGCTACAACACGCTTGGGCGGAATTTGAGCACGATATCCGGTACAAGCAGGGCCCGAACCCGCCTTCCCCGCAGGTGGATCGCCTCTTCACACTGGCTGCGGGCCTGATTGAGCTGGCGGACCAGCAATTCGATGAAATCGCCGCACTCAAAGCCCCCAGTTCTGAGGCAGGCGATGACGTGGAAATTACAGCCGAGACCCTCCCTGGTGTCCTCGCCATTATTCTGGGCAGCCGCTTCCCTCGTTCACGCTCGGAGCATTATCGCTTCCTTGCCGAGTTGCTCGACAACAACGGCATCACACGCTTGAGCCAGCTCAAGCAGCTGCTCGACGATGACGCCATCGCCCACGTACACGATGCCATGCGCTACCGCTTCCGCCCGGGCCAGGTCAGGCTTATCGACGACTTGCTGCTCAACAAATTCGGTGCCCAGCACATCGAAGCCACGGCCGAGGCCGGTGACCGCAAAGACCGCAAGCGCCGCTTGAATGCTCGGCTGAAGGCCTTAAAGAACTTCCGAAATAATTAGCGGAATCCACCGCGGAATTTCTCCATCTGCCGGCGCTCCTTCTTCGTCGGGCGGCCAGCACCGCGCGGGCGGACCGGGACGGAGGGCATAAATTCCTTCGGCGGTGGCGGCGGGGCGTGGTCGATGTAGCAAGTGCGCGCAATCGGGGCGCCGACGCGCTTGGACACGGTGGCGAGCACCTCAAGGTCATGCTCGTGGTGGTTGCGCCACACGCGCACGCGGTCGCCAGGAACGACCTGCTGCGCGGGCTTAGTGGCGTTGCCGTTGAGTTTGACGTGCCCGGCGCGCACCGCCGTGGCGGCCTCCGAGCGGGTCTTGAACATGCGCACGGACCAAACCCAAGCATCAATGCGTACGGGCCGCCCGTCGGGCTGATTCACCATGGGCTTTTATAGGTTGTGGTTCTCGTTCACGATCTTCTGGATTTTGACCCAGTTGTACGCGCCACCCACCACGGCCACGATGAGACCAATCGCCATCCAGGTCCAGAATCCGGTGAGTGCCCAGCCTAGGAGGACACCGCCGGCGACGCCGCCCACGACGCAGATAGCGCCGTTGCGTGCGTGGGTGCGCACGGCTTGCTTGCGTTGCTCAATGGGGTTGTTGGGGCGTCGCTGCATAGTCATGGGGCTTATTCTACATGGCCAAAAACTCGCGGCCTTCTCGCGGCCTTAAAGCTCCACCCAGGCAGTTCCAGCTTCCTTCGGCTCTACCCCACCCTGGGTCAGCGCGGCGAGCGTCGCCGCAAGCTCCTCCTCACCGCCGGGTTCCACAGACACGGTGAAAGTCACCGCTTGGGCGTAGGCGGTATCCACCATGTCCACACCCCGGTTGCGTAGCTCTGCCTCTAAGCGACCGGCGTCCGCGTGGGAAACCTCAGCGGTATAGAGCTCGCGTAGGGCACGCGTGACGGGCTCAACCTGCTCCATCGTCTCGCTGACGGCACCGCCATAGGCGTGAACGAGCCCACCCGCGCCCAGCTTGATACCGCCGAAGTAGCGCACGACGACCGCGCAGATATCGAGCAGTCCGGAGCCCTTCAAAACATCGAGCATGGGCTTGCCCGCCGTGCCGGAGGGCTCGCCATCATCGGAGGAGCGCTCCACTGGATTCGAGCCGTCCACGTGGTAGATATAGGCCGAGCAGTGGTGGCGGGCGTCGGGGAAGCGGTCGCGGGCGGCGTCGATAAGCGCGCGTGCTTCCTCTTCCGTCGTGGCGCGGCCGATAAGGGTGATAAACCGCGAACGTTTGATCTCAATCTCGTGCTCGACAATCTCACCGGCGACGGGACGCTGATAGCTCTCCAGCATTATGCGACAAGAAAATCGTACTCGGGGGTACCTGGCTTTAGTTGCTGGCAATTAAGCTTCGACGCCTCCATGCGCTCCAGCAGTCCGTCGATACCTGCGGCACTCCCCAGCTCGATACCTACCAGCGCGGCACCGGTCTCACGGTTATTGCGCTTGAGGTACTCGAACAGCGTGATGTCATCCTCTGGACAAAGAACATCCTGCAGGAAGTGGCGCAACTGGCCGGGCTCCTGCGGGAAATTCACCAGGAAGTAGTGCTTGAGTCCACGGTGCACCAGGGAGCGCTCCATGATTTCGGCATAGCGCAGCACGTCATTGTTGCCGCCGGAAATCACGCACACCACCGTTGAGCCTGACTGCAGGTTGAGCGTGCGCAGGCCGGTCACGCTCAGCGCGCCGGCGGGTTCGGCGATAATGCCCTCGTTTTGGTACAGCGCCAACTGTTCCGTGCACACGGCGCCTTCGGAGACGGTGTCATGGTGCAGGCGGCCCTGGTTGGCTTCCAAGATCTGGAAGGGCAGCTCACCAATGCGCTTGACGGCGGCACCGTCGACGAAGGGATCAACGGTCTCCAGGGTCACCGGCTCACCAGCAGCGAACGCTGCGCTGAGCGACGCCGCCCCGGCCGGCTCAATGCCCACCACCGCCGTGCGCGGGGCCATGTCAGCGAGGTAGGAGGTGATGCCGGAGATCAGGCCGCCACCGCCCACGGGGACCACCACGGTATCGAGGGATTTACCGATCGAAGACAGCTGGGAGACGATTTCCGCAGCCACAGTTCCCTGGCCGGTGACGGTATCGCGCGAATCGAAAGGCTCGATGAAGAAGGCGCCGCGCTCCGCTGCATCCGCGTGCGCGGCAGCTGCTGCCTCATCGAAATTGGCGCCGGTGACAACGAGTTCCACGAGGTCGCCGCCGTGGACCAAGATGCGGTCGCGTTTTTGTTTCGGGGTCGGTTCCGGCACGTAGATTTTGCCGTGGATTCCCATGGTGCGGCAGGCATAAGCCACTCCTTGGGCGTGGTTTCCCGCCGACGCCGTGACGATGCCATGTGTCCGCTGCTCTTCGCTAAGGTTTGACATGCCGTAGATAGCCCCGCGGATCTTGTAGGAGCGCACGTCTTGCAGGTCCTCGCGCTTTAAGTACACCTCATAGCCGGTTTCCTGGGACAGTCGCGGGCAGTATTGCAGCGGAGTCGGGGCAATCTCCGAGCTAATTCGCGATTGGGCCAGTTGAATATCAGAGGCGTGGATTGGCTCGAAGTCTTGCGGGGTGCTTGTCATGGTGGCTCATTTTAGCGCCCCACCATTCTTTCGTCGCACATTACCTAGCATTCGACCGATTCACTGAACGTTTACCTAGATCTCGCTTGGCCGCAACGCTCTGTTCCCCGAAAGTGTCATGGGCGGCACGTACGGTGATGCGGAATCTTTTTCGTCTCGCTTCAAGGAGTCTTTCTCAATGTCTCGCTCTATCTCCCGCCGCTCTCTCGCGCTCTGCGTGGCGACCGCAACCAGCCTCAGCGTGGCCGCACCGGCCTCCTCGGCCGCGATTGTGAACAACGTCATCGAACACTCGGCGGCAGACGCCAGTCTCAAGCTCACCCCGGTTGGCACCTATGAGTCCGGGGTATACGCGGAGTCGGCTGCGGAGATCGTGGCCTTCCACCCGGACTCCAAGCGCATCCTTACGGTCAATGCGCACGCGGGTCAGATTGATGTTCTCGACGCTTCTGCCCCAGCCAACCCCACCTTGATCGGCTCTATTTCTGCTGGTGAAGGCAAGGAAATCAACTCCGTAGCGGTGCGCCCCGACGGCCTAGCGGTGGCCGCCGTCCAACAGGCGGACAAGACTGAGGACGGCGAAGCACTGTTCTTCAACGCCGCGGCCGCGGACCTGGATACCGCCGAAGTGGGCCGCGTGATGGTGGGTGCATTGCCGGATAACGTCCACCTCACCGCAGATGGCGGCTACGCGCTGCTGGCCAACGAAGGCGAACCATCCAATGAGCTCAACGCCGAGGGCACCGACTACGTGACGGACCCGGAAGGATCCGTCTCCGTTATCAAGCTTCCGGAGGCTGTTGAGGCGCCAACGCAGGCGGATGCCCGCATCGCTGGATTCACGGCTTTCGACGACCAGCCTCTGCCAGAGGGCGTGCGAGTCTTCGGCCCCTCCGGCCATGATTCTAAGCCGTCCATCGACTTTGAGCCGGAGTACATCACCTCCCAGGACGGCAAGGCTTTCGTGTCGCTGCAGGAGGCCAACGCCATCGGCGTCATCGATATTGAATCCGCCACGGTGGAGAACATCCTGCCCGCCCACATCGCGGATCACTCGCAGGTCCCGCTGGACCCCTCGAACAAGGATGACGCGGCCGAGCTGCGCACGCTCCCGGTCAAGGGCCTGTCCATGCCAGATTCCATCGGCGCCTTCACCGCCGGTGGCCAGACCTACTTTGCCACTGCGAACGAAGGCGATGCCCGCGAGTGGGGTGTGAAGGAAAAGGACGGTGGCTCCGGCGTCTACACCGATGAAGTGGAACTCAAGGATCTGGTTGAGGATGGCAAGGTATGTGAGGGCGCGCTGGGCGACGTCAACGTGGAGGAACTCGCCGACAAAAAGCACGCTGGCAACCTGAAGCTGAGCAACGCCTCCGGCTGGAACGAAGAAAAGGGCTGTTTCGATGAGCTTTATGCCTACGGTTCTCGTTCCTTCAGCATCTACGACTCAGAGGGCAACGTTGTCTTCGATTCCGGCGCCGAGTTCGAAAAGATCACCGCTGAGCTCAACGAGCCGGGTATCTTCCACCACAACGCCGATAACGAAGAAGCAGAGTTCGACGATCGCTCTGATAACAAGGGCCCAGAACCAGAGGCCCTGACCATCGGCACCGTTGGGGAGCGTACTTATGCCTTCATTGGCGCCGAGCGCGTTGGCGGCATTTTCGTCTACGACGTCACCGACCCCGCCACCGCTTCCTTCGTCACCTATGTCAACAACCGCGACTTCTCCACTGATGAGTTCGCTGCTGCCGGCGACTTGGGCCCGGAGGGCTTTGCCTTCGTCGACAAGGCAGACTCCCCTAACGGTGAGCACCTGCTCATCGTAGGCAACGAGGTTTCCGGAACCACCACCGTCTACAACGTTGAGGACCTGCTCAATGCCGACGAGGACAACCAAGACGATGCCGACGACCACGATAACGAAGACAAGAGCAGCCAGAGTTCCCACTCCTCCACCGCGACCATCGCCGTCGGGTCTCTCATCGGAGTCATCGCCGCTGTCGCTGCCGCGGTAGGCCTGCTGAACGCCCCGGGTGTCCGCGAAACGGTTCTCAGCTTTGCTCCAGCACCGCTGAGCGAGCAGCTGGAGAAATTCCTATAAAACCTATCTTCGCTAAGGGGAGGGCTGCTACATTGAAGTGGGTTTGAGACAACCCTCCCCCTTTTTTTCGTACTTCCTTTCGCACCCTTCCCAAGGAGAACCCCTGATTATGCGCCTTTCCACCTCACTAATCGCAGTGTGTGCCACGACGATGGCATTGGTCACCCCGCTGGCCTCAGCCGCCGAATCAGCTGAGAGCAGCCAGTCCTCCTCGTCCTCCCTGAGCCAAAGCTCCACGGGCGGAAGCTCCGAGGGTCCAAACGGTGGAAGCTCGATGAACGTCGGACGCATCGACACCTCTGATCTTTCCGAGGAGTGTGCGAACCAGGTACGCAAGGCGCAAGAGGAGCACGAAAAGGCGGTGGCTGATGGCACCGCGGGCTCTTCCTTCATGGGTCCGCAGGAGCTCGGGCTCGGCATCCTTAACGGTTATGGTTCCTCCGGTATGCCCGCAGAACCAGATTGCGTCCAGGCAGAAAAGGACGCGGCGCTGGAGAAGGAATGGGACGAGATGCCCGACTGGGTGCAGTCTGCGCGCCCCAATGACACGGCCGAGGAGGTCTTTGCCTGGGTCGGCGGCACGATCGCGCTGGTCGCCGTCGCGATTAATGCGTTGACCGTGGTCGCGCAATTCGACCCATCCGTCCTCGACGGCCTGCGTGCGTTCCTGAAGAGCCAGGGCTTCTACTGGGATAACTCCCAGAAGAAGGAAGACGAGAAGGCGGCTGCGAAATAGCCGCTGCCCCAACGAAAAGAAACGCGCGAACCTATACGGTTCGCGCGTTGTTGTTAGGGTTCGCGCGTGGTATTCAGCTGCTGGCTGAGGGGGGAGCTACTCCTTGCTTAGAACAGCTCCTCGGTAGCAATCTGGGCACCTTCCACGAGGGACTCCAGCTTGGCCCACGCAATCTGGCGGTGCAAACGGCCGCCGAGGCCGCAGTCCGTCGATGCAATCACGTTTTCCGGGCCCACCAGTTCAGCAAACTGGATGATGCGGTCCGCCACCAAGCGCGGATGCTCCACAGCATTCGTGGAGTGCGAAACCACACCCGGGTAGATCACAGTGCCCTCCGGCAGCTTGTGGTCCTTCCACACGCGCCACTCGTGCGCGTGACGCGGCGAGGCGCCCTCGAAGGAGAAGCCGCCGACCTTGGCTTGCAAGATCTCCTCAATGATGTCCTCGAAAGGAATATCCGTCACGTGCGGGCCATGCCAGGAGCCCCAGCAGATGTGCAGGCGGGTCTGCTCACGCGGGATATCCTTGATGGACTCGTTGAGGATCTCAATGCGCTCGCGCAAGAAGGCCTGGAAATCCTCGACCGTCGGCTCCGGAACCACCGAGTCCCAGGCTTCGGCCAGGTCTGGGGCGTCGAATTGCACCGTCAAGCCGGCATCGGTGATGGCCTTGTACTCCACCTTGAGCGCCTCGCCACACGCACGCACGAGATCGGACTCATCCTCGTAGTACTTGTTGGGCAGGCGGGCCGCAGCGCCCGGGGACAGTGCGGCGACGAAGCCTTCGGTGCCTTCGGGGAGGGCATCGGCAAGCAGCTTCACGTCAGCCTCGACCTGCTCCTGGCCGATGTAGGTAACCGGCCCGGTGAACTCCGGGTTAGCTACCTTCTTGCGGCCGGTAAAGATACCGGAATCCGGGTCGTTATAGGCCTCCGCGAACAGGGCGCGGTCGCGGCGATCCTTCATCGAGGAGAGGCGAATCTTGCCCGGTTCGGAGCGGATCTTGTCACCGATTTCCCAGCGGTCCTTGTCCGTCATGGTCAGACCACCCAGGCGGGTAAAGGAATAATTCCACCAGGCGCCATAGTCCACAGCGCCAGAGGTGATGTGGCCGTATTCGCCCTCGTTAATAATGTCGATGCCGAGATCAACCTGGCGCTTGACCACGTCAGCGACCGAGCGCTCCAGAATCTCGTGGAACTTCTCATCGGAGATGGTGCCGGCGGAGCGCTCGAGGTTAGCGTCCAACAGCTCCTGCGTGCGCGGCAACGAGCCGACGTGAGTGGTACGGATCTTATTGACCATGAGGAAACGGTCTCCCTTTCAACTAGACTGTGCTGTCTAGCGTAACCCACGGGCGAAGCACAGCCCGCCTCATTCTGTACTTTTATTCAACACACGAATGCGGGGTGTCACCTCAGCCGAGAATTCCGGCGCCCATCGTCGCTTTGAGATCACCCATGAGGTTGCTGGAGCGCTCCACGCGCAGATGTTCGCCGAGGACCATCATGGTGGACTCTTCGCCGTCGACAAGCGTGAGGTACACGTCAGACTCACCCTTGTTGTTGACCAAGACCTGCTTCAGCCGCGCAATGTTGTCCATCGTGCACTGATCCGTGCGCATGGTCAGGCGCAGCGGCAGACCGGCACCGTTACCCGGCCCCAAATCGGGAACGCGGATATCGGAGCAGAACAGGGACATGCGCTCATCGCGGATCTTCACCTGGACCTTGGCCAGGATGATGTTGTCTTCAGCAATCTGCGGGGCTACCAGCGAGTACACCTGGTTGAACACGAGGATATCCACCTGGGCGCCGTTATGGTCTTCGATGCTCACGATGGCCCAGGGCGAGCCATCGCGCTTGGAAAAGCGCCTGTCAACGCCCGAGATAATGCCGCCAATCACGAGCTCCTGGCCATTGCCCACTTCGCCGTTGAGGATCTTGGTAATCGGGGTATCCGTCTGCGCATTCAGTGCTTCCTCGAAACCATCAAGCGGGTGGCCAGACACGTACAGGCCGAGCATCTCCCTTTCCAGAGCCAGCTCGTGTTTACGGTCCCAGTTCTCCTCCGGGATATCGATGGCAAAAGCAGAAACAGAGTCACCCTGTTCATCCCCGCCTCCGAAGCCAGCGAAGAGGTCGAATTGCCCCTTGTCGGCTGCCTTTTTGGTCGTCTGCACCGAATCCACGGCGTCTTCATGAATAAGCATGAGGCCCTTGCGTGGGTGTTCCAGGGAATCGAAAGCACCGGCCTTAATGAGGGATTCGGTGACACGCTTCGAACAGGCCGCCAGCTCAATCTTGTCCAGATAGTCGGAGAAGGATGTGAAAGCCCCTTTCTCCCGGCGGGTCTTCACGATGGAATCCACCACTTCCCCGCCGACGTTGCGGATAGCGCCCATACCGAAACGAATATCTTCGCCGACAGCCTGGAAGGTCTCCACCGACTCATTAACGTCCGGTGAGAGCACGCGGATGCCCAGGTGGCGGCAGTCAGCCAGGTAGATAGCGGACTTGTCCTTCTTATCACCCACCGAGGTCAACAGTGCGGCCATGTATTCCGGCGCATAGTAGGCCTTGAGGTAGGCCGTCCAGAAGGACACCAAACCATAACCCGCGGCATGGGACTTGTTGAACGCGTAGGAGGCGAAGGGCTCAATGGTGCCCCACAGAGCATCCATTGCTTCCTTGGAGTAGCCATTGTCCTTCATGCCGCCCCAGAACTTGTCATACTGCTGGGCCAGCACTTCTGGCTTCTTCTTACCCATGGCTTTACGGAAGCCATCTGCCTCGCCGGCGGTGTAGTTTGCCACTTTCTGCGAGATACGCATGATCTGCTCCTGGTACACGATAAGACCGTAAGTCTCATCGAGGATTTCCTTGAGCGGCTCCTCCAGCTCGGGGTGAATTGGGGTAATTTCCTTGCGGCCGTTCTTGCGGTCCGCATAATCCCAGTGCGCGTTCACACCCATCGGGCCCGGGCGGTAGAGCGCCAGTGACGCCACGATGTCCTTAAAGCCCGTTGGCTTCATGCGCTTGAGCAGCTCCTGCATACCGCCCGAGTCGAGCTGGAACACGCCCAACGTATCGCCGCGCGACAGCAGGTCATAGACCTTTGAGGCATTCGGGTCGTCGGCATGGAGGTCTTCTAGGTGGACTTCCTCGCCGCGGTTTTTCTTGATGTTTTCCAGGCAGTCACCAATCACGGTGAGGTTGCGCAGTCCCAAGAAGTCCATCTTCAGCAGGCCGATGGCCTCACAGGCCGGGTAGTCCCAGCCGGTGATGTAGGCGCCGTCGGCTGGGCGCTTCCACATCGGGATGTGGTCCATGAGCCGGACCGAGGCCATAATCACCGCGCAGGCATGCACGCCGGCCTGACGGACCACGCCCTCGAGGCCGCGGGCGGTCTCATAGATCTTCTTGACGTCCGGGTCAGTCTCAATCATCTGCCGGACCTCGGCCGCCTCCGAATAGCGCTCGTGCTCTGGGTCCGTGATGCCGGCGAGCGGGATGTCCTTGGCCATGATCGCGGGTGGCAGGGCGCCGTTGATGCGGTCCGCCATCTGGAAGCCCGGCTGGCCAAAGTGCACCTTGGCGGAGTCCTTAATGGCCTGCTTGGTCTTCACGGTACCGAAGGTGATCACCTGGGCAACCTTGTCCTCGCCCCACCGCTCGGCGGCGTAGGTAATCATCTCGCCGCGGCGGCGATCATCGAAGTCGATATCGATATCCGGTGCGGACGGACGCTCCGGGTTCAAGAATCGCTCGAAGAGCAGGCCATGCTCGATGGGGTCAATGTTGGTAATCGTCAGCGCGTAGGCCACGAGCGCACCGGCCGCCGAACCACGGCCCGGACCAACGCGAATGCCGATGGAGCGCGCGTGCTTGATGAGCTCGGCCACGATGAGGAAGTAGGAAGGGTAGCCCTTCATATCGATGACGCTGATCTCGTACTCAGCACGGTCGATGTACTCCTGCGGCACATCCCCACCGTTGAAGCGATCCTTCAGTCCCTCCATCACCTCGTGAGTTAGCCAGGAGGTTGGGGTGTAGCCCTCGGGGACGTCGGCAATCGGCATGCGGTCATGGGTGTGCTCCTCCCAAATCGCGCCATAGTCCTGCACGCGCTCGGCAATCCACAGGGTGTTATCGCAGGCCTCCGGCACCATGTGGTCCCACAGCTCACGCATCTGCGCAGCAGTCTTGATGTAGTAGCCGGTGCCGTCGAACTTGAAACGGTCCGGGTCCATGAAGGTCTTGCCGGTCTGCACGCAGAGCATGGCCTCGTGGGAAGGCGCCTGGGATTCCAGCACGTAGTGACAGTCATTGGTCACCAACGGCGGCAGATCCAGCTTGCGGCCGATCTCCAGCAGACCGTCACGCGTGCGCTTTTCGATGTCCAGCCCATGGTCCATGAGCTCTAGGAAGAAGTTGTCCTTGCCATAAATGTCCTGCCACATGGCAGCAGCTTCGAGCGCCTCGTTGAACTGGCCCAGGCGCAGGCGGGTCTGCACATCGCCGGAAGGGCACCCGGTGGTCGCGATGATGCCTTCAGCATGCTCGGCAATCAGCTCGGCGTCCATGCGCGGCCACTTACCCAACTGACCCTCATAGGAAGCTAAGGAGGAAAGCTTGAACAGGTTGCGCAGGCCGGTTTCGTTCTCCGCCAGCATGGTCTGGTGGAGGTAGGCACCGGAGGCAGAGACGTCATCGCGCTTCTGGTCCGGGGTTCCCCACAGCACGCGCTTCTTGTTGAAGCGCGATTCCGGCGCCAGGTAGGCCTCGATGCCGATGATGGGCTTCACGCCAGCACTAGTCATCCTTTGGTAAAAAGCATTGGAGCCGTACATGTTGCCGTGGTCAGTCATGCCCACCGCCGGCATACCTTGGCGGACCACCTCATCAGCCAACATATCCACCTTGGCCATGCCATCCAGCATGGAGAACTCGGTGTGGTTGTGCAGATGGACGAAGGAGGAGTTTTTGGCCATGCGGCTCATCTTAGCGGGGACGTCAAACTTCGCCCGTAGGTCCTCGTTAAGGTACATTTTCTTAAATGTTCTACACCATTGCTGCCTATCTCATGTGGGGTTTCTTCCCAGCGTTCTTCCCGCTGCTGCGCCCCGCCAGCCCGTTTGAGATTTTGGCCCACCGCATCGTGTGGACCGCCGTTCTCGTCACCGCAGTGTTGCTGGTGACAGGTGGCTGGCGCGAGCTGAAAGCGTTCAGCCTGCGCACTTGGGGGTGGATGTTTGCCTGTGGCGTGGCCATCACCATCAACTGGGGCACCTATGTCATCGCCATCAACAGCGATCACGTGGCCGATGCCGCACTGGGCTATTTCATCAACCCTCTCGTCTCCGTGGCCCTCGGCATTATTTTCCTCAAGGAGAAGCTGACGAAGGCGCAGGTGGCGTCGGTCAGCATCGCCTTCATCGCAGTGTTGTGGCTGACCTTCATGACCGGTCAGGCCCCCTATTATTCGCTGGCTTTGGCCTTCAGCTTCGGAATCTATGGTTTGCTCAAGAAACGCATCACGGTTTCCTCGATGGGCTCTGTGGCCGCGGAAACCTTGGTCATGCTCCCCTTCGCGCTGATCTACCTGGGCTACCTCCAGGCACAGGGCGAATCCACCTTCACTACCGAAGGGCCCGGGCACATCGCACTGCTGGTTACCTCCGGCCTCGTCACCGCCCTGCCGCTGCTGTGTTTCGCCCAGGGCGCTAAGCACCTGCGTCTGTCTACCCTCGGCATGCTGCAGTACATGACCCCCATCATGCAGATGCTGTGGGCGCTGTTTGTCACCCAGGAACACATGTCCACGGAACGCTGGATCGGCTTCGCCATCATCTGGGTAGCGGTCATCATTTACCTGGCGGACTTGGTGCGCATGGGCCGCGCTTCTCGACGCCGCGCCCGCCTCCACCCCGCAGAGAAAACAACCCCCAGCCGGGACTAGCGGCGCTTCAGCTCGTCGCGCGCCTCCCGAGCCCGGGCACGCCGGGCGGATTCCTCGCGCGCGTTGAGCGCCCACCGCGGCATGAGGATGGCCATGGCGATGCAGTAGATGGCCACCACGATGAGAATGCCGAAGGCGAGCTTGTCTGCTCCCCAGACCCCTTGCGCGATGGCGGCCCCAGAGGCGATGAACGCGCCCGCCCACATCAAGAGGTAGGCAAAGCGGTAGTTCGGCGGCCACTCGGAGGTGTTGGGAAATAGGCGCATGTCTTCTCCTTGGTTGTTCTATCGGTAGCTGTTCTAGCGGTTCTCATTCTGTCCGACGTTGGCGGGCGGGCGCACGCCGAAGGAGCCCCATGCGGCATCCTCGGGCGCGACCTCCACGGTATCGACCCGCGGGTCGGAGGCGAGGGCGCGCAACTGACTCCCATCGGAATACACCACGACGGCGTCGACCTCCGATGGTGCCTCCTCCCCCATGTCACGGGCATGGTCGGACACGCGGGACAGGACGGTATCGAGGACGTCGACGCGCGTGGCGCCAGTGACAGGTTCGGGAACTGCAATGGGGGCGGCCAGCCCGATCACGATGGCATCCATGCGCTGGATTGGTCTCAGCGCATCGGAGACCTCCTGTGCGCTCAGCGCCTCGCTAAAACCCACCAGGGCATAGGCTGGCTCGTCCGCCTGCGCTAGTGAGGCCTCCGCGCGTTCGCGATATTCAGCAGCAGTCTCGGTTCCATCCGGCCCCAGCTGGTCTCCTTGCAGCGCCGCGCGGGGCTGGGTGCCAAGGAGGCCGAAAGCGAGAACCACCACCAGCGCCAGCACCGCCAACAGCACCAGCGCCGCGGCCCGGCGGCGCCGATAGATGCGCTGGCGCGTGCTCCGCTGCGGGCTCATCCGCGCAAAACCTCCACGGCGTGCTTCAGGTCCTCGGGATAAGGTGCGGTGCATTCAAACCACCTGCCAGTACCCGGGTGGGTAAATCCGAGCTTTACCGCATGCAGCCACTGGCGGTTAAGCCCCACGCGCTTGGCCAGGTTCGGGTCACAGCCATACATCGGATCACCCACACAGGGATGCCCGGTGGCGGACATGTGGACGCGGATCTGGTGGGTTCGGCCGGTCTCCAAATGAACTTCGAGGAGGCTAGCCTCGCGGAAGGCCTCCAGCAGCTTGTAATGTGTCACCGCCGGTTTGCCGTCATCGACGACCCCAAATTTCCAGCCCGCCGAAGGATGACGGCCAATGGGTGCATCAATGGTCCCCACGATGGGATCCGGCAAGCCTTGGACCACGGCGTGATAGGTCTTCTTCACGGTGCGCTCGCGGAAGGCGTTCTTGAGTTGGGAGTAGGCACGCTCACTGGCGGCCACCACCATGACGCCGGAGGTTCCCACGTCGAGGCGGTGGACAATGCCCTTGCGTTCGGTAGGGCCGGCGTCGGCAAGCGCATAGCCCGCCGCCCGCAGCCCGCCAATGACGGTGGGGCCATCCCAGCCCAACGTCGGGTGCGCGGCCACCCCCACCGGTTTGAACACACAGATGACGTCCTCGTCGACATAGAGGACATCCATGCCCTCCACCAGCTCCTCCTTGGGGACAAGTGGTTCCTCAGGCGCCGGCATCATGACGTCGATCCACCCGCCGGCGTTTAAGCGCTCGGACTTGCCCACTGCCTCGCCGTCGATTTCCACGTCACCCGCCGTGCACAACTGGGCCACTCGGGCGCGGGAAATACCCAGGAGCTTGGCCAAGGCAGCGTCCACGCGCATGCCATCGAGGCCCTCGGGTACCGGCAACCTACGGCTTTCGCGCATTACACTCCCCCCGCTTCCTGCTCTTCCGACTTCTCATTCATCTCTGAGTAGAACATCGCGATGATGAAAACCACCACGCCACAGGTGATTGCCGCGTCCGCGATATTGAACACGGCGAAGCTGCCCACGGAGATATAATCCACGACGTGGCCGAACCAGAACCCTGGCTCACGGACCAGACGGTCGATGAAATTGCCCAGCGCGCCGCCAGCGATCATTGCCAGCCCGATGGCCTGCCACTTGTCGTGGATACGCGGAGCGGCGATGGCCACGCCGACAATGAAGGCCAATTGGATTGTGGTAAACAGCCACGTCGAGCCCTCCCCTCCCATGGAGAAGGCCGCGCCGGGGTTAAACAAAAGGTAGAAGCGGAACCAGTCACCGAACACCGGTAAGGCTTCACCTTCGGTGAGGATGGACAGCATCAGCGCCTTCACGGCTTGGTCGACGGCAGCCACACCGAGCACCACCGCAACCATCACTCCGATATAACTCCTTGCTTTCACCCGTTCCATTCTAAACAGGCTCATCCGGTAATTTGGAATGCGTGTTTCGTGTGAGAGCTCTAGCAGTCCTGTCCGCCACCGTCCTAGGAGTAAGCGGCGCGCTCGCCGGCTGTTCCTATTCCCAGCCGTCCAAGCCAGTCGAAGAACCGGTCGGCTTGGCCCTCGACGCCCCGCGCGTCACCCTCTTGGAGCCCGGTGACGGTGCCAGCCGCGTTCTGGCTTATCAGGATCTCGATGCTTCTCAGGAGCTGACCTACAAGGTCGCCACGGGTTTCGACCAGCAGCTGCGCAAGGATGGCAGCGCTGCCCCTTCGCCGGCGACCGAGGATACGGTCACTCTTCCGCTGCAGGCTTCGGTGGAAGCTGCCACCGAGAACGTCGAAGGCCAGCTTCCGGCGAGCCGCAACGCCTTCGTCACCGTGGGCAAGCCCGAGGCTGACGGCACGGATGTCTCCTCCGCCGAGGGTTTCCAGTTTGGGTGGCGTGGTACGGATACCGGACAGATGAATTCTCTGCGCCTAGCGGCCCCTCAGGCAGCAACCGATCAGGCCCGCAGCACAGTCGAGCGCGCTATCACCAGCCTGACCTCCCTGCCCATCGTCTTCCCAGATGAGGAAATCGGCCCCGGCGCGACATGGATGGTGGAATCGCGCGTCACTGGCGAATCCACGCTGCTGCAAACCACGACATATACCTTGGACAAGCTGGACGGGGATACCGCCACCCTCAGCGTCAAGGTGGAGCAGCGTCCTTCCCTGGGCGCGCTGTCCTTTGACGGTGCCGACGCCCCCGAGGAACTGCAGGGCAAAGAACTCAAGGTGCTCGATCACACCTCCACCTCGGAGGGCTCGGTCACAGTTGATCTGACCAAGCCGCTTCCCACCGCCGGCGATGTCTCTGTGACCACCGCCATTTCTTATGGTGCGGAAGGCTCCGATCTTCGCGTGGTGCAGACCAGCGCCACCGAAATGGAGTTCACAACCGACTAGCTAGCGCGCTTGGCGCCTATGCCGCTGCACGCGGCAGCCGCGTCACGGGTTTCCAGACAACACAGCGCCCACCACCTGACTGGCAGAAAAGCCAGTGGGTGGTGGGCGCTGAGGTTTTGTCGGCCGGGCTTACTGAGCTGGAGCCTCAGTGCCCTCTGCAGGCGCCTCGGCAGGGGCCTGCTCGTCTGGCGCTTCCTCGCCTTCAGCGGGGGCGTCGGCAGGCGCCGCTGCGTCTTCCGGCACGGAATCGGCGCACATCTCCGGAACCTCTTCCGGCGGGACGATGTTGGTGACCAAAACACAAGCCCAGGTCTTAGACAGCTTCCATGTACCACTCTCGTTGATGAACTCCACCTGGTCGGCGGTCTGCTGCTGACCATCCGGGGTATTGATGTGGACGGTCGCCAGCGCGGAATCCGGCACGAGGCCCGGAATGACCGGGGCCACGACCTCGAAGGTGGCACCGGATTCGGCCTGGGACTGCGACATGACGTCGAAAAGCTCCGGCGCCGTCTCGCTACCCTGGACCAGCTGCACCTTCTCTTCCTGGGGAAGGTTCGGGTCCGCGGCCTTGGACAGAATCTCGTTGAGCTGCTCCACAGTGGGCATCTCGGTGGAGACAACCTGCGAGGCGGAGGTTTCGCCCGAAGGCTTGGCGGCGGTGCTGCTCTCGCTCGCTGCATCCTCAGAAGACGAGCAGGCGGACAGGACAGTCGCGGCGCCCAGAGCCAAGATGGCGGCGCTCAGCTTGAAGGATTTCACAAATACTCCTCACGTAGGGGATCGTGGTTTATCCTTTTTACTTTAGCGTCCGTGAACCCAGCCCTGGGTTTCCCGCGCAGGTGCGTGGCTGTAGTAGCCTGCTGGCATGACCTTTGCCCTCATCGCCACCGGTGGCACCATCGCTTGTACGACGGTCCGTGACGGTTCCCTAGTCCCCACCGTTAGCGGCCAGCAACTGGCCGCTTCTCTGGGCACTGACGGCGGCACGCACGACATTGAGGTGGTGGAATTCCGCGCGCTAGATTCCAGCTCAATTACGTTGGCCGACCTCGATGAGCTCCTGTTGTGCGTTCGCGAACAGCTCTCCCGCCCAGACATCGACGGCGTCCTCATCACGCACGGCACCGATTCCATGGAGGAAACCGCGCTGGCCTTGTCCCTTTTTGACTTAGGCGATGGCCCTATCGTGCTCACCGGCGCCCAGCGCGCCTTCGACCACCCGGCCGGTGATGGCCCGCGCAACCTGCGCGAGGCCTATGGGCTTCTGCGCTCCGGCAAGCCGGGCGTGTGGGTGCAGTTCGGCGGCAAGACTATCCCTGGGCGCGGTGCGCGCAAGTGGCATACTTCGCAGCTCAACGGCTTTGAGGAATTGCCGGTGGGAGTCTCCACCTTAGCGCCCCTCCCCCTAGCGCCCTTGGCCAATCACCCCGTTGAGATCATCGCGGCCTACCCGGGGGCATCAGCCGAGCTTGTCGACGCCTCCCTTAAACACGCCTCCGGCCTCGTCATCGAGGCGATGGGTTCGGGAAACATGGGCGCGGAGATGGGTGCCGGGGTGACCCGCGCGCTGCAGGCGGGCGTGCCCGTGGTGATCAGCACCCGAACTCCCTACGGGAATACCAAGCTGGCCTATGGCGGCGCTGGCGGTGGCGCCACCTTGGGCGAGATGGGCGCGGTGGCCGCCGGCGGATTCCGCGCCGGGCAGGCCCGCATTATGCTTGCTGCGGCACTTGCTACAGGCACGCCGGTGGCAGAGATGTTTAGTAAGGCACCAACCAGCACGGCCTATACCGCGGGCTAATTGTCCTCGCGTGGTGGGGCCTCTACCGCCCCCTCGGGGGCGACGTCACCGTCAAGCTCGGCATCATTGTCCGGCAGGACGTCCTCCCAGGCCAAGGAGTCCAGCGGATCGGCTGGGCGGAGCTCTTCATCCTCAGCGGCGAAGGAGCGCACAAACCCCGGGCCTGTAGCACGGGTTTCAAAGCGCACGCTGACCACTCCGTGGCCCGCGCCCTGAATCCAGCCGTGGCCGAAGTCGGGGTGATAAACGTCCTGAGTAGCACGCCATTTGCGGCTCGGCGATTCCTCGGAATCTGCAGTGGAGGAGACATCGACTGGGGTGGACGTGCTGCCCGGCAGATAATCGCTGACCCCGGTTTCATAGTCCGTGTCTGGGTCCTGGCGCACGATCTCACGGTCTAGTTCCGGAAAGAGCACGTCTTGGCGGGCCTCCTCCAACCCTGAGTAGCTCACGCCCACCAGCCTGATAGGACCGAGTTCTTCCGGGTAGCGCGCTAAACTCAGCGCTTTGGCTTCGAGCACCTTCAGATCATCTGTCGCATAGGGCAAGGTGGCTGAGCGTGACTCGATGTGAAAGTCCGCCATCCGCAGCTTCACCGTCACCGTGCGCGCGCCGCGACCATCCTTCAACAAACGGGAATGAGCGCCATGCGCCGCGCGAATCAGCGCCGCATCTACCTCTGCCGCCGTGCGCAGATCGGTGGGATAGGTGAACTCGGTGGAGATTTGTTTGGCAATCGCGCGCGGGGCAACTGGACGCTCATCAATCCCTTGGGCAAGCTCCCACAACTGCACACCCACCACACCGCCGAGCGAAATCTCGACTTCCTTGCGGCTCATTGCGGCCAGCTGGCCGATAGTCTCCACTCCGATGGCGGCAAGCTTCTGCTGGGTGACCGGCCCCGCACCCCACAGCTTTCCCACCGGCAGCGGGTGAATGAGCTCCTCGAAGCGCTCTCGTGGAACAACGAAGGTGCCGTCCGGTTTGGCCTCCCCCGAGGCGATCTTCGCGCTCTGCTTTCCCGCACCCGCACCAATAGAGCTGGGAAGGCCCGTCTCCGCTCGAATCACGCGGCGCAGGTTCTCTGCCCACTCACGAACCTCGTCGGCTGACGCACCGACTAGTGCCTCAGGTTCCATGAAGGCCTCGTCGATGGAAAGCTGCTCGATGACCCCAGCGTGCTCCGCAATGATCTCAAATACCCGGCGCGAGGCCGCCGAATAGACTGCTCGGCGAGGTTGCACCACCACGGCACGAAAACCCACGAGCTGCTGCGCGCGGAACATGGGCATGGCGGAATGCGCGCCATAAGCGCGCGCCTCATAGGAAGCACCCGCGACGACCCCGCGGCCGGACGTCCCTCCCACAAGCACCGGACGACCGCGCAGGGTGGGCCGAGTCAGCTGTTCCACCGAGGCATAGAACGCATCCATGTCGATGTGAAGAACCCAGCGCTGCATAACTACAAGTCTAAAACATATATTCGCATCCACAAGGAAGCCCTAGGCAGGCAAAGAGAACTAGCTCTCATGCGCGGCATAAGTGATCTATGCCCCACGATTGGCGCTTGGCGCTAGACACCAAACCCCGCTTGCATGCATCATGTATACATGCAAAAAGACAAGGTACCTGCCGCTGAAAGGGCCTATGAGCACCTCAAGAGCCGCATCATCGATGATGAGGTCGATGACTCGGACATGCTCTCCGAAGCCGCCCTAGCCGCCGAGCTAGGGATGAGCCGAACCCCGGTGCGTGAGGCTTTCCTCCGCTTGGAGGTGGAAGGCTTTTTGAAGCTCTACCCCAAACGTGGCGCGTTGGTCGTGCCGATTAGCCCCCGCGAGATCCGAGAGGTCTACGAGGCCCGTCTCCTCGTGGACGAGAACTCTGCGCGCCACATCTGCGGGCTATCCCCCGAGGAACGTGAACTCATTGCCGATGTCCTCGATGCCACCATCGAGGAACAGAATGCCGCCCTCGACGCTGGCGATCTGGGCACCTATACCCAACTAGACGCTAAGTTTCACCAAACCATCATGGACAACGGCGGCAACCGCCTGCTGGCGCACCTCGGCCACACGCTGCGCGAGCGCCAACAGCGTTTTACCGCCACCGCCATCGGCCGCAGCGTTGAGAAGGCCCGCGCCTTCGTGGCCCAGCACGCAGTGCTTGCCGACGCCCTCCGCACCGGCGACATCGACTCCTACCTGACCGAACTCCATTCCCACCTCAACTCCTCAAGGAAACAACTGTGACTGTCTCCGCGCATTCGAACCCTGCTGTCGAGGCGCCTTCCACTGAGCACGACGCCTTTATAGACCCCGACTCTGCCGAAAGCCCCACCTCTTCGCACTCACCTGTCCGCTCCCTCGAAGCGCCGCTCCCAAAGCGTGCGTGGTACCCCGTCGCTGGCTCAATGATTGCCGTGGCGTGGGGAGGAAACGAGTTCACCCCGCTGCTGGTGATGTATCGCGAGACCTCCAATTTTTCCCAGGTTACGGTCAATGGGCTCCTCGCCGCCTATGTCGTAGGTATTATCCCCGCCCTGCTGATTGGCGGCCCACTGTCCGATCTGCTTGGCCGCCGCCCCCTGCTGCTCCCCGCGGCACCACTGTCTCTGGCGGGCTCTTTCTTGCTGTCCATCGCCCCCAACGAGCCACTCATCATTGCGCTGGGGCGTGTCCTGTGCGGCATGGCTTTGGGTTTGGTCATGGCCGTGGGCTCAACGTGGATTACAGAGCTCATCACGCGTGCTGGCGGGAACCCGGCGGCAGGCGCCCGCAAAGCGTCCTTGTGCTTGACCGCAGGCTTCCTCGTGGGCGCAGGTATCGCTTCGGTACTCGCCCAGTGGGGACCGTGGCCGACCCACACGGCTTATATCCTCCACATGTTGCTTACGTTACTGACCGCCGTGTGGATCCTGCATACCCCGGAGACCCGCCAGCCCAGCCGGGGCGACGTCAAGACCACAGTCTTGGAGCTTCGGGTGCGCGACATGCTGGAGATGCTGCATATCCCAGCCGTTGCTCACAAGCGTTTCCTGCGCGTCGTCGTCCCCGTGGCCCCGTGGGTATTCGGTTGCGCGGGAGCAGCCTATGCGCTGCTGCCACAGCTCTTGTCCGATTCGGCAGGTGATGCCCCTATCGCTTTCTCCGGCCTGATGACTGTCATCACCCTCGGCTGCGGTGTCGCCGTCCAGATGTTGGGCCGTCTGGTGGATACCCATCAGTCTGCACGCGCCTCGGCGCTGGCCATGTTCGTCATCACCGTCGGCGCCATCCTCGGGGCCTTCGCCGCTCATTCGCTCTCCCTCCCGCTCGGCATCGCAGCCGCTGCGACGATGGGTGCGGGATACGGTCTAGCTCTCGTCGCCGGCTTGTCTGAAGTCCAGCGCATCGCGGGCGAGCGCGAGCTCGCCGGCCTGACCGCCGTGTACTACTCCATTTCCTACACCGGCTTCTTCATCCCCATGGCCTTCAGCGCGCTTGCACCCTACATAGGTTTCACCGCGTTGTTCAGTATCGGCAGCTTCTTGGCGCTGGTCTGCCTCATCAACGTCATCCTTGCCTGGCGCGCGCACCTGCCCGGCACCCGCCGCTAGCGCAGACCCCCACAATCACTGCATCTTCCCGAGACACCCCTACACTCAGGGCAATCTCCCGAACATCCCGTAACCACGGCTTCCTTCCTTAGGCCGCCCTTCGCTTCCTGTGCACAGACGCAAAAAGCTCCGCCTCCCACATCCGGGAAGCGGAGCTTTCCTTCGACCGTTTACGTCGCTGTTGTCGCCTTAGGCCTTAGCCACCGTGGCGGTCACGCCCTTAAGAACATCATGGACGTTCTGGCCAGCACTAGGCGCGAGAGCCTCGGTCGTCACAGCGAAGTCGACAGCGAGCACCTCCGCCGCGATATGCTCGCGGTGCCGGTTGGCCCACTCTTCCTTCTCCGCCGGGACAGACAGGACCACGGTGATGCGGTCGGTGACCACGAAGTCCTCGGCCTTGCGGGCATCCTGCAGGCCACGGATGACATCCGCCGCCCAGCCCTCAGCCTCCAGCTCTTCGGTGACGTTGGTATCCAATACCACCAAGCCATCCACGCCGTCCACGCGCGCCGTGGACTCCGGGTTCGCAGCCTTGAGACGTTCCGTGTACTCATCCGGGGTCAAGCGGATATCGCCGTCAACGATAACCTCCTCGCCGTCGCACTCGTAGTTGCCCGCCTTCAGGTTCTTGATGGCGCGCTGTACGTCCTTGCCCAAGCGCGGGCCTGCCACCTTGGCGTTGCAGACCACCTCGAAGGTGCCAACCTCATCGACGTCATCGGTCAGCTCAACGTCCTTAACGTTGACCTCATCGCGGATGATGTCCTTAAAGTCGGCCAAGCGAGCCGAATCCGGCATCGCCACGGTCAGCTTCGGCAGCGGCAGGCGGTTGCGCAGCTTATTGGACTTGCGCACAGACGACGCCGCCGAAGCCACCGCGCGGGTGGCATCCATGGCGGCCACCAGGTCCGCGTCAGCCGGGTAGTCCTCGGCCTTCGGGTAGGAAGCCAAGTGCACAGAGCGCTCACCGGTCAGGCCGCGGTAGATGACCTCAGCCACGTGCGGCAGCAACGGAGCCACCACGCGAGAGACCGTCTCCAGGACCGTGTACAGGGTGTTGAAGGCCTCCGGGTGGGTCTCCTCGCCCTCCCAGAAGCGGTCGCGGGAGCGGCGCACGTACCAGTTGGTCAAGGCATCCGCGAAGAGACGAACCTCCTCGGTTGCCGTAGCAATATCGGTATTCGCCAGCGCATCATTCGTGTTCTTCACCAAGTCATGCGTCTTGGCCAAGATGTAGCGGTCCAGAACGTTGGTGGAGCTGACATCGAACGTCGCGTCCTGGGAAGCGTAGAGCTGCAGGAAGGTGTAGGCATTCCAGATCGGCAGGATGGCCTGGCGCACGCCCTCACGGATGCCCTGCTCGGTGACGATGAGGTTGCCACCGCGCAAGATCGGCGAGGACATGAGGAACCAGCGCATGGCATCCGAACCATCGCGGTCAAAGACCTCGTTGACGTTCGGGTAATTGCCCTTGGACTTGGACATCTTCAGGCCGTCATTGCCCAGAACGATGCCGTGGGCCACAACCTTCTTGTAGGCCGGGCGGTCAAAGAGCGCGGTGGACAGCGCATGCATGACGTAGAACCAGCCGCGGGTCTGGCCGGAGTACTCCACGATGAAGTCCGACGGCGAGTGGCTCTCAAACCACTCCTTGTTCTCAAACGGGTAGTGCTTCTGCGCAAACGGCATGGAACCGGACTCAAACCAGCAATCCAACACATCCGGCACGCGGCGCATCGTGGACTTGCCCGTCGGATCATCTGGGTTCGGGCGGGTCAGCTCATCGATGTGCGGGCGGTGCAGGCTGGTAGGACGCACGCCGAAGTCACGCTCCAACTCATCCAGAGAGCCGTAGACATCCACGCGCGGGTACTCCGGGTCATCGGAGATCCACGCCGGGATCGGAGCGCCCCAGTAGCGGGTACGGGAGATGTTCCAATCACGAGCGCCCTCCAGCCACTTGCCGAACTGGCCGTCGCGGATGTGCTCCGGCAGCCACTCGATCTCGTTGTGGTTGAGCTCCACCATGCGGTCACGGAACTCGGTCACCTTGACGAACCATGCTGGCAGAGCCATGTAGATGAGCGGCTCGCCGGAGCGCCAGGAGTGCGGGTAGGAGTGCTCGATGGTCACGTGGCGCACCACGCGGCCAGCTTCCTTCAGGTCCTTGATGATGGGCTTGTTAGCGTCGAAGACCAGCTGGCCCTCGTAGGGTGGCACCTGCGAGGTGAACTTACCGTCCTCATCCACCGGGATGACCAGGCCCACGCCGTACTTCTGGCAGGTGAGCATATCGTCCTCACCGAAGGCCGGAGCCTGGTGAACCACGCCGGTACCGTCCTCGGTGGTGACGTAATCTGCGAGCAGCAGCTGGTAGGCGTTCTCGACATCCGGGAAGAAATCGAAGATGGGCTGGTACTTAAAGCCCTCTAGCTCAGCGCCCTTGAACGTCTTGAGAACTTCCGCCTCACCCAGCTCCTTGGCCAGGGTGCCGGTGAGCGCTTCGGCCATGATGAAGGTGCGGCCAGCAAAGTTGCCCTCGGTGGCCTTGAACAAGACGTAGTCGACCTCCGGGTGGACCGCCAGCGCCAGGTTGGACGGCAGGGTCCAGGGGGTGGTGGTCCAGGCGAGGAAGGAGGCATCGGCAAGCTCGGCGTTATCCGCCAACGTCTTCTGCGCTGCGCTTCCCTCCACAGCGCCAGCTACCGGGAAGGTCACCGTCAGGGTCGGGTCCTGGCGCATTTTGTAGGAATCATCCAGGCGTGTTTCCTGGTTCGACAGCGAGGTGTGCTCAGCCCAGGAGTACGGCAGTACCCTAAAGCCCTGGTAGATCAGGCCCTTGTCATAGAGCTCCTTAAACGCCCACATCACGGACTCCATGTAGTTCAAGTCCATGGTCTTGTAACCGTTCTCGAAGTCCACCCAGCGGGCCTGGCGGTTAACGTACTCTTCCCACTCATCGGTGTACTCGAGGACGGACTTGGCGCAGTACTCGTTGAACTTCTCCAAGCCCATCTCCTCGATCTGGGCCTTATCGGTGATGCCGAGCTGTTTTTCTGCCTCCAGCTCCGCCGGCAGACCGTGGGTGTCCCAGCCGAAGACGCGCGGGACGTGGTTTCCGGCCATGGTGCGGTAGCGCGGGACGATGTCCTTGACGTAACCGGTCAACAGGTGACCGTAGTGCGGCAGGCCGTTGGCAAAGGGAGGGCCATCATAAAAGACGTACTCGGGGCAGCCCTCGGTTTGCTCGAGGCTGGCTTTAAAGGTGTCGTCGCCCTTCCAGTACTTCTGGACTTCCTGCTCCATATCGGGGAAACGGGAAGACCCAGCAGTCATATCGACTTTGGGATAAACACTGCCGACGTTCGCGGGGTTATTACTCATCTAAAAATTCCTTCACTCGTTCGCTGTGGCGGGGACGCGCCTTGCGGCTCGCGGTACCACCCCGCTTGGGCACCGAGGCGCCCCGCTTCGTTGATGTGAAGGAGATGACGGTCCCTACCCGCCCGGTTCTAATAATGCTCCGCTAAGCGCGAAGCACGTTCTTCCGGAATGCTCCCCGGTGATAGCCGGCTCACTGCATATGCCTAAAAGTATAGCGAGGCGGTCAAGTTTTCACAGGCCCAGGTTCCCGAAAGCCTCAAAATAGAAACGCCAGTACATAAAAGAGGCACCTGGGATAAGGTTTTCCACAGGAACATTTTTTCTAATGCGCACAGGCCATAAGGTGTTTTAAGCTCCACAAATATGAACGCGCTACAGACTTTCCTCAACGCACTCGGGGCCGGCATCGATGTCGTCGCCGAGTGCGAAGGCATGTCTGAAGCAGACCTCATCGCCGCCGGTTCCCCAGACAAAACCGCGGCGGAGTTGGTACGGCTGCATACGAGCTTCTTTGGCAAGACCGCCATGACGCGGATGCAACGTGACGCAGTGAAGGCAGCGCGCCAACGCAGGCATTCTTTGCCTACCTTGGAGATCATCGACCGCTATGCCCGCAAAGCCAAAACACAAGCGTTGAGCTGGAAACTGCGTCTAGAACTCTGCCGGACGAGCGCCGATACCCTCGCGATGGAAACACTGGCGAAAAAGAAGCTCAAGGAACACTCGGCACCACCCACGCCGAAAGAGGGCGTGACTGTTTACCGCCGCCGCAATGCACCGTGGACGATGGCAATAACAGGTCCCTCGCACCTGATTGCAGAGCTTAGCGACGCCATCGACCGCGAACGCCCCCTCAAGTCCATCCGCGAGGCCTTCTTCAAAGGTGCTGCCCCGCGCCGCGGCCTGCAGACTAATATCCTCGTACCACTGGAGGCCATGACAAAGACTCTCGACGGTGACGGCGAGGAAATCACCCTTCACATGACCAACGGTGCCACGATGACCGGCGCGGAATACCTCAACAAGGTCATCGCCGATGAGATCGATAAAGAAGGCGCACTCGCGACCCTTTTCCACCCCTATCACGGGCCGGTCAACCTCTACTACGAGGAGCGCTCGGCCAGCATCAAGCAACGCATTATGGCTATGGCCGAGTTCCCAGTCTGCGCGTGGGATAAGTGCATGAAACCGGCCGATGAATGCCAGGTTCACCATCTCATCGCGTGGAAGAACGGCGGGTACACCAACCAAGAAAACTTGGTGATGCTCTGTCCCTATCACAACGGGGTGAACCAGGATGATCCGAATGCGCCGCCGGGTCGCGGCCGCACGGCTCGGGTCGGGGGTAAAGCGAAAAGGACACACGGCCCTCCCCCACCGCCCACGCCGTTGCAAGCGCCTCCCGGGCTATTCGGCACCCCGGAAAGAAACGACTAGGAGCTACACAACTAGAAGTCTTCGCACAAGCAGCCCTCCACCCAGAATTATCACTGGACCGAGGGCTACTCGTCGTGTCCGAGATACGCGCGCTACAGGTTTTCTGCGGGACCGGGCTACTCGTCGTGCTTGCGGCGGAGTTTAATCACGGTGTCTGCGATGAAAAGAACAATGCCCACCCCGGCGGAAGCGAAGAGTAGGTACAAAGACCACTCAGCGGCAGTGAGGATGTAGTTCACGAAGGCCAAGAAAGCGACAAAGGCCAACAGCAATGCGCCGATAAGCATGCGTGCTCTCCTTCCCTCACCAATGACTAAGGGCTCTGTGCTTTACAAAGAATGTATACCTACGAACGTATACCTACATAAAAGAATAACGGCGCCCCCGCAGGGACGCCGTTCATTCACTGATTAATTGTTGGACTTGCCGGTTTCACCGTTGGGAGCAGCGGTGCCGCGGGACTCCAACTCCTCAAGCTGAGACTGCAGCAGGGTCTTGAGGCGGGTACGGTACTCGCGCTCGAAGGTACGCAGCTCGGAAATGCGAGCCTCCAGAGCGGTCTGCTGCTGCTTGACCGTGTTCATGACCTCGGTGTGCTTCTTCTCGGCATCTGCCTGCAGGGCAGCTGCCTTCTCCTCAGCCTGGCGAATCTGTGCCTCGGCGCGGGACGTTGCGTCAGACTCAGTCTGCTTTGCCTTGTTCTCGGCATCCGCCACCAGCTTCTTGGAGCGGGTATCGGCTTCCTGCAGCTGTGCATCGTAGCGCTTCTGGGCGTCAGCAAGCTGGGCCTTGGAGTGCGAGTCAGCGTCGGCAAGCTGCTTCTCTGCAGCCGTACGAGCCTCAGCGAGCATGGACTCGGAATCAGCCTTAGCCTCGCTGGTAAGACGGTCCGCCATCTCCTGAGCCAGACCCAGCACGCGGGCGGCCTGCATGTGGGTATCCGGGGTGGCGAGGCCCTGTTCGGTGGACTGAGCAGCACCTGCACCAGCCACAGCAGCGGCGGAGGAGGCAGTGGTGGAAGCAGCCGAGTTCTTCTTTGCGGACTCCAGCTCCTTCTTGGTGCGCTCCAGCTCCTTCTTGGAGGCCTCGAGCTCGCGCTTGGCGGCAGCAGCTTCTTCGCGAGCAGTCTTAAGCTCCGCGGAGTTGTCCTGTGCCTGAGCAGCCGGTGCCTGGGCGGACTGTGCCTGAGCGGCCTTCGCCTGCTCCTGCGCACGCTTGGTCTCTTCCTTGGCCTTGGCAATCTCGTTCTTGGAGTCAGCCAGCTTTGCTTCGTACTCGGCGCGCAGCTTGGACTCGACTTCCTTACGTACGGCGGCCTCATCGACCTTTGCGGCAGAAGCGCCGCCAGCAGCGGGAGCCGGAGCCTGAGACTTCAGTTCCTCAACCTGGGCGTGGAGATCATCGTTCTCATCCTGCAGCTGAGCAAGAGCATCCTCAACGAGGTCGAGGAACTGATCGACCTCATCCTCGTTGTAGCCACGCTTGCCAATTGGCGGCTTGCTGAAAGCGACGTTGTGTACATCAGCTGGTGACAGTGGCATTGACTTCTCTTCCCCTTACGAATCGGTCAAACCTCTAGAGGGTCCAGAGGCCGGGTACATATGCGGTTAATAATACGGATTGTGGTAACTCATTGTATCCGAATCAACACATTATCTAACGCTGGCACGAGTCTCAACGTTAACAGGAGGGTTTAATACACCCGTTTATTACATTGCAAGCCCATTGGGGCTGAAAAATAGCCAGCCAATAAGTTGCGAAAGGATGGACAAAAGCAGGAACAAAACGATGATGGAAACGTCGAGCGCAATGCCTCCTAGCTGCAGCGGCGGAATAACCTTACGCAGCGCCTTAACTGGCGGGTCAGTGACGACGAAGAGCACCTCGGCAACCATCATGAACCAGCGGGGCGGATTGAATTGGCGCGAGAAAGACTGAATCATCTCGATGACGATGCGCGCCAACAAAATCCACGAGTAAAGACTCACGGCGACGAGCAGAATTGAACCTAAAGCATTCACAGTGCCCGAGCCTATCCGAACCACCCCCGCGGACGGTACTCCCCTGCCCGAGGGTTCGCCCTCGGCGAACAGAGATGGCACCGCGGCAGCCGCACCGCCGCCGAGAATACCGCTCCGCTTAGACCGCTAGGGAAATAGCGAGAAAACCAACAAACCGCCCCATCGCCCCCTCCCCCTTAGCCAACACAGGGGAGAAAAGGCGCTGAAGCGGTTAAAGCGCGAAGTTTTTAGCGCAGGTGCGCTGCACGCTCGAGCTCAACAGTGGAGATATCGGCGCCCTTCGGCACGATAGCGAAAACCTTACGGCTGGTGTCCACGCCCTTCGTCAGGTTCTTCATGCGGCCTTCCAGTGCAAAGCAGAGGCCAGCAGCGAAGTCAACGAAGCGCTTTGCGGAGCCGCGATCAGCGTCAGTGAGCTCGAAGACCACTGCGTCACCGTCACGGAAGGGGCCGCCAACCTTCGCTGCATCGTCGAAGGAAACGAGCGACAGCGCCACGATAGTCGGGACAAATTCCTCTTCCTGCTTTTCGTAGGAAGGTGCATACGCCGGAGCGCTATAAGCGCGCTCGTCTGCGTAGTAAGCATCGTCGGCGTCCATGTCCATCGGGCCTAGCCCGAAGAACTCTTTAGTCCTATCAATCAGTGACATTCTGGGTCTCCCTCTGACCTAGTGTGCTGTTCATTTGCTGTCTTGTAATGCACTTTTACAATGACAATTAACCTAGCGGGCGCTCTCCCATAATTCCGGTTCCGACACGCACGACATCTGTTCCAGATGCAATCGCCGGCTCCATGTCAGCGCTCATTCCGGCGGACATTTTCAGGTCTCGCCCAAGCTTGGCCGCCACCTCATCCGTCAGCGCCCTCACCTGGGTGAAAACCTCCGCCGGATCGCTCTCCAGCGGTGGAACCACCATGAAGCCACACAGCTGCAGGTTCTCCAGATCTTCGACCAGATCCACCAGAGCGGATACACCCTCTAGCGGGCAGCCACCACGCGCGGTATCACCGTCGGCGGAGACCTGAATATAGACCGGAAGCGTGTCCTCACGCTGGCCGCGCTCCTGGGCAAGAGCCACGCCGCGGTCGAGTGCTCTGGCGAGTTTTTCTGAGTCAAGCGAGTGAACACTATGCGCCCACCGGGCCACGTGGTTCGCCTTCTTGGTCTGTACTTGGCCGATCATGTGGAACCGCATCTCGGGCAAGACCTCCGCCTTGGCGCGGGCCTCCTGCTCGCGATTTTCCGCCACATCCGTTACCCCTAGCTCCGCTAGCAGCGCGATGTCTTCGGCCGGGTGAAACTTCGTCACAGGCAGCAGCTGCGGGGCGAGGCGGCCAGCGGCCTCAGCAAAGCGGTGAATATCCGAACGGGTGCGCGCCAGGCCGGCCCGCAATTCTTCGCGGCGCGCGGTGTTGTTATTAGTCATTAATCCTCCAACCAAATCACGCCGGCTTGGCGTCCAGTAACGCCCTCGCGGCGATATGAAAAGAAATCTGTGTCCTCAATCGTGCAGCGTGGGTCCGACTCAATGGCCGTGACTCCCATGCCCATCAGCTGGCGAATCACACCGGCGCGCACGTCGACGCCCCAGGTACCCGACGCCGTGCGGGTCTTGGAGCCGGGCAGGTGCTTCTCGACGTCCTCCGCCATCTGCTCCGGAACCTCATAGTTACGCCCAGAAGCGGCCGGCCCCATAAGCACCTGGATCGACGAAGGGGTAGCCCCCAGCTCAATCATCGCGTTGACCGTGTTCCGAACGATTCCATTGCGCGCGCCCAGACGCCCGGCGTGGGCGGCACCGATGACGCCCGCGGAGACGTCGACAAGCAGCACCGGCGTGCAATCAGCCACGAGCACGCCCAACCCCAGGCGTTTTTCGGTGGTCACCACCGCATCGGTGGCCGGCACGGGCTCCTTCGCGCCGCGGTGTTCGGCGCCCACGACCGTCACGGTATTGGTGTGCAGCTGCTCCATCCACACGATGTCCTCTAATCCCGTTGCTCGGAGAAGTCTCTCGCGATTGGCGGCCACAGCGGCGGGGTCATCGCCGACGTGATCGCCTAAGTTGAAAGAGTCATAGGGGGACGACGACGCCCCGCCGGCACGGGTTGTAAACACCATGCGGACGGGGCGTCGTGCTGCGTGTGCTTCCTCGTTTACTGGCATGCACTCCAGAGTAGCTGGCTGGGACTAGCGCATGAAGGACGGCACGTCGAGATCGTCGTCGCCATCGTCATCGAAGTCACGGCTGTTGCGCTCAGCGGGGCGCGAGAGGCGGTACTCGTCATCGGCACCACGGCGGTACTCTTCGCCACGGAAGCGATCCGAGGTGGTAAACAGTCCGCTCGACGGGGCTGGCTCAGCCGGCTGCTCGCGCTCGTAGGAGTGGCGCGGGGTGTACTCCTCGCGGCCGATGCGCTGGGACTCAGCTCGCTGCGGCTCGGCACGGTTGTACTCTTCGCGCGGGGCCTCGGTGCGCGGCGCGGCGGGGCTCTCAGGCTGTGCTTCAGCACGGTTCTCGAAGAGGGAACCCGGGCGTGCGGCCGGGGTAGCCTCCGAACCTTGCTGCTGTGCCTGGCCAGACTGCGCCGGCTGGGAGGTCATATTGGCCTGCGCGTCGAAGCCGGTGGCGATAATGGTAACGCGAACTTCGTCTCCAAGGTTGTCATCGATGATGGTGCCGAAGATGATGTTGGCGTCCTCGTCGGCGCGCTCCTCCACCATGGAGGCAGCCGCGTTGACTTCGTGGAGGCCCAGGTCGGAGCCACCAGCGATAGACAGCAGAACGCCCTTGGCGCCCTCCATGGTGGACTCCAGCAGCGGGGAGTTAATGGCCTGCTCAGCAGCGTTGAGCGCGCGGTTATCCCCGCGAGCAAAACCGATGCCCATGAGGGCGGAACCGGCGTCGGACATGACGGAGCGAACGTCCGCAAAGTCGACGTTGATCATGCCCGGGATGGTGATGAGGTTGGTAATACCCTGCACACCATTGTGCAGGACTTCGTCGGCGGCGCGGAAGGCTTCGACGATAGACAGCTCCTCGCCGCCCAGCTGCATGAGGCGATCATTCGGAATAACGATGAGGGTATCGCAGACCTCGCGCAGCTCTTCGATGCCGGCCATGGCCTGACGGGTGCGGCGCGCGCCCTCGAACTTGAACGGGCGGGTAACGACACCGACGGTCAGAGCGCCCATCTTCTTTGCGATGGAGGCAACGACAGGGGCTGCACCGGTACCGGTTCCGCCGCCCTCGCCAGCGGTGACGAAGACCATGTCGGAGCCTTGGAGGGCGTCTTCGATTTCGGTCTTGTGATCCTCCGCGGAGGTCTTTCCTACCTCCGGGTTAGCGCCGGCGCCGAGGCCGCGGGTAGCTTCGCGTCCGATGTCGAGCTTGGTATCCGCATCCGAGAAAATCAGCGCCTGGGAATCGGTGTTGATCGCCACGAACTGGACTCCCTTGAGCCCTTCTTCGATCATGCGGTTGACAGCGTTGACACCGCCACCGCCGACGCCGACGACCTTGATGTCCGCGAGATTGTTGCTAGATGAGATCATACGAGGGTCTCTTGCCTTTCGAATAAGGTTTTAATGTAAACGAGGAGGCGCCTCTTTTCGTGAGAGGCGGTTACATCCATCTTTAACGACAACGGGGTAATTTCGGCGCACATTTTGCCGCGTGTCGGTACCCTCAACCTCTACTTTAGGGTTGCTGACATGCGGTTTTCTTAACAAGCGCCCCACCCGTCCCACTCGCGACGCCCCTAGCGGCGAGTCACCAGCGACGGGTTAGAAATGTTCCAGGATTCGCCCTCAAGCTTGAGCACATCTTCGAAAGCAATCGCCTTGTTTTTATTGTCTTCGGATGCCCCCCAAAAGATGGTTTTCTCATCCTTTGTGTGGAAAGTCAGCGAATACCTGTCTGCGATCTCGAGGGTCGTCACCTTCTCCCGAATCGGCGCGGGGAGGGCTGCAACGGCCTCGACGGCCGCCTGCATCTCTGGGGAGCCGGAGTCTGTGCTACCGGTCAGCTCCACGGCCTCGGGTGGTGCTTCATCTTCCACAAATTCCTTACCGTGATTATCTACCAACACCGTCGTGCCACCATTGCGAACAAAGGCCACTGCCTCATGTTCGGTGATCTCAATGTGCACCGTCGACGGAAATGCTCGCGATACCGTCGCGCTTTCTACCCATGGAATCGACGCCACGCCCTGCGCGGCCTCGCGAGCATCCAAGCGCGCGAGGTTCGAGCCCTTGGCGACACCACTAGCTTGCTCCACATCCTCAGCAGCAACGTGATCGTTTCCCACCACCTCGAAGGATTTCACCGTGAGGATAGGAAAAAGCCACACTGCGGCTGCAGCGATGACCGCTACAAGTAGCACCACGCCCACCGCGAGCGCCCCAGTCTTTTTAGACATTCGGTTCCTTCGGCTCTTCCGCCTCATCGTTGCGTCCCAGCTCGGACAAAATCTCACCGGCTACGTAGGTAACCGTGCCCGCACCAATCGTGAGGACGATATCACCGGGCTGTGCCAGGGAAATGACATCGCCAGCGGCTTCGGAGAAATCGGGTTCGAAGATGACCGGCATGTCCTCCGGCATCTTATCGGTGATGATGCGGGAGGTAATTCCTTCAACCGGTTGCTCGCGGGCTCCGTAGATGTCGAGGACGACGGCGGCGTCGGCAAGCGCCAAGGCCTGAGCAAACTCCGCGTCGAACTTCATTGTCCGGGAGTACAGATGCGGCTGGAAGCAGGCGATAACACGCGCCCCCTCGTCCTCCGCATCCGCCTTCGCACGGGCCGCGTTAAGTACCGCGGATACCTCCGTAGGGTGGTGCGCATAATCGTCGAAGACGCGGATTCCGCGCTCGCTGCCGCGGTACTCGAAGCGGCGGCGCACGCCCGTAAAGTCGGTCAGGCCAGCGGCCAGTTCCGCTGGGTCTCCGCCAGCCAGCGTGCCGGCCAACAGCGCGGCCGCCGAGTTGAGCACCATGTGATGCCCGGGGACGTGCAAGTCATAAGACAACTCCTGCGGCGCCTGCCCCGGCAGGGCCAAGCGAACGCGGACGTGCGCGCCGGCGGCGGAGACGGTTTCCTCCAGAATCTCCGCTACGAGGGGCACGGAAGAATCTTCGCCTACCGCACTGCGTGCGCCGTAACCCAGCACCTGAATACCGCGCTGTGCTGCGCGTTCGCCGGTAGCGGCCGCCTGACCGTCTTCAAGGCAAACTACCAAGTAGCCGCCCTCAACAACGCGGTCTGCAAAATCATCGAAGACCTGAAAGTAGCTTTCCGCGGTGCCGAAATAATCCAGGTGATCCGGCTCGATATTGGTAATCACCGCCACGTAGGGGCTGTAGCGCAGTAGTGAAGCATCGGATTCATCGGCTTCTGCAATGAAAGCATCACCCGTGCCGCCGTGCGCGTTGGTTCCGGCACGGTTGAGCTGGCCACCGATGGCGAAGGAGGGGTCGAGGCCCGCCTGCTGCAGCGCGGACACCGCCATGGAGGTAGTCGAAGTTTTTCCATGAGTACCAGCCAGCAGGACCTGGCGGTGGCCGTCCATCAGCTCAGCCAGCAGATCTGATCGACGGATGACCGGGATTCCGGCCTCGCGCGCAGCAATGAGCTCGGGATTGTCGTGTGGGATGGCGGCGAAGGAGGTCACGACCACGGTTGGCTTATCACCAGTCAGGTCAAGGTTTTCAGCGCCATGGCCGATGGCGATGTGCGCACCCATCGTGCGGAGGACGTCGACAGCCGTCGATTTCTTAACGTCCGAGCCGGCGACGACCGCGCCCCGACTAACCAGAATACGTGCGAGACCGGACATGCCGGAGCCGCCGATACCGACGAAGTGGACGCGGGACAGGTCCGTGGTGGCAGGGGTATCAGTCATGGTGAAAAATCCTTCTTTCATTAACCTGTACTGTGCGTCTAGCCGCGGTTCTCGGCGGCGACACGCTGCGCGATGCGGTCAGCGATGATAGCTGCAACCTCGCCGGCTGTGCTGGCGTCAGCGGCAGTACGCATGGCCGTCAAAGTTTCGGGGTGGTCAAGGATAGCGCGAACTTCGGCAACGAGGCGCTCCGAGGTCAATTCGGCGTCCGGAACTTGGACCGCGGCGCCGGATTCCACCAGCGCGCGCGAGTTCAGAGCCTGCTCGCCATTGCCGTGCGGCAGCGGCACATAGAGTGCGGGCAGACCGGCCGCGGAGACCTCTGCCACCGTCATCGCTCCGGAACGGCAGATCATGAGGTCAGCAACGGCCAGAGCGCCAGCCATGTCATCGATATAGGGCACCGCGGTGTAGTGCTCGTGCTCAGCCGGTGCCTCGTTCTTTTTGCCATAGGCGTGCAGCACTTGGAAGTCTCGGCACAGGTCATCGAGCGCGCCGGCCACGGCAGTGTTGATGCTCACTGCTCCCTGTGAACCGCCGGTCACCACGATTGTCGGGCGATACGCGTCGAGGTTCCAGTTCTGGCGCGCATCCGCCGCCTTTGCGCCGTCGGGATCCTCACCCATTCCCGGCCGCACGGGAATTCCCAGGACCTCACCGGGCATACCTGAGCGTTCCTGCGCGTTGATGCCCGTGCCCCCGAGGCGCACCCCCAGCTTGTTGGCCATGCCGGCCAGAGCGTTCGTCTCGAGCACGAAGAACGGGATACCCAGAGACTTCGCCGCCAGATAGGCCGGCGCAGCGACGTATCCTCCAGTACCAAAAACCACATTGGCCCCGACGTCCTTCAGAACCGCGCGGGTTTCCCGGACAGACTTGAGGACCCGCCACGGCAGCTTCGCGGCATCGGCGTTGATCTTGCGTGGGACTGGGACCGGCGTAATCATGCGCAAATCGACGCCACGCGCCGGCACGATATCACTTTCCAAACCTCGTGGGGTTCCTAGAGCGGTCACCCGCGCGCCATGGCGCTGGCGCAGCTCCTCCCCCACCGCGAGCGCTGGTTCGATGTGTCCAGCGGTGCCGCCACCTGCGATGACGACGGAAATCGGCGTGTCATTCATGCACTACACGCTACCAGCGCCGCGCTTTCTTACCGTCGCTCGCCGCGCCGATACTCCCGGCGATACTCCCGCCGTTGTTCCCCCTGCGGCGTCTGCGAGCGCGACGAGCGTCCCGTTACTGCACGCCCAAATCTTTCCTCGCGGCTGCGCTCAACATGGCGCTGGGAGCGGTCGCGGTGCGCGCGCTGGGAGCGCGTGCCCTCCCCTCGTTCACGCGGGGCCCGGTGTGCCCCGCCGCGACGCTCATTGGGCGGCGTAGGTTCGGGGATAAAGAAGATACGGTCGAATAGCGGGCGCCCAAAGTTCTGCATGGCGGAA
This sequence comes from Corynebacterium sp. HMSC069E04, assembly GCF_001813175.1. Taxonomy (NCBI): domain Bacteria; kingdom Bacillati; phylum Actinomycetota; class Actinomycetes; order Mycobacteriales; family Corynebacteriaceae; genus Corynebacterium; species Corynebacterium sp. HMSC069E04. The sequence goes on from NZ_KV811696.1 coordinate 125,800, forward strand.
ACCTGCAGCGGCTCGTGGCGCGCCACATTGCACAGCAGGCCCATCGAGCCAATCGTGATCACCGCGGCCGTACCACCCGCAGAAATCATCGGCAGCTGAATACCCGTCACAGGCAGCACGCCGATCACGTAGCCAATGTTAATGAATGCCTGCACGACAACACCCACCGCCAACGTGGCGGCCAGCAGGGACTGGAATTGATCCTGGGCGCGTGTTGCCGCCCGCAGCCCGAAGTAGCCCAGTACGGCGAACAGACCGATGACCAAGGCACCGCCCCATAGGCCCAATTCCTCGCCGATGATGGCGAAGACGAAGTCATTCTTCGCCTCTGGGAGGTAGAACCACTTGGCGCGTGACTGGCCGAGGCCAACGCCCCAGAAGCCGCCGTCGGCAAGCGAAAGGAAGCCCTGGTAAGCCTGGAAACCGGTTCCTTGTGTGTCCTCGATATTGCCGCGCAGCGCATCGAAATAAGTGTGGAAGCGGTGCGAACGGAAGCCGCCGGCCAAGAAGACGGTGACCATGCCGATGGCGCCGAAGACACCGACGACGGTCGGAACACGCCAGTCCACACCGGCGAAGACCAGAGTGAACACGACGATGAGGGCGAAGGAGACACCCATGCCGAGATCGCCTTGGGCCACAATCAGCACGAACATGATGCCGGCGATGATGGAGTACATCATGAAAGGGTCCGTCAGGCGCATCGAACGGTGCGTCTTATCCGCCAGCGCTGAAGCGCCGTACATGCCCACGGCCACACGGGCAAACTCGGAGGGCTGGAAAGCCACTCCACCAGGCAGCATGATCCAGGACTGCGAACCGACCTCCACACGACCGGTACCAATGCCGGGCACGAGGACGAGGATAAGAAGCAGGATGGATAGCCCCAGAAACCACGGCACGAGTGCCCGGAGCGTGCGGGGCGACATGCGCAGGCCAATCCAAAACACGATGAGGCCGGCGATAACGAGCACGCACTGGCGCAGTGCAGCAGACCACGGGCTATCGGTCTCCGACAGCGACGTCGCCATCGATGAGGAGAAGGCCATGAGCACGCCGATGCCGATGAGCGAAAATATGGCGATGCGCAGCATTAAATAGTCAAGCCCGGGGTAGGCGCGGAGGCGCTCGCGGAGGTCACGCAGGTGGTATCCCAGCGTGCGTTGTGGCTTCTGGGTGCTGGTGGCGGTCACGGGTGCTCCTAGCGCTAGCGGGCGAGGCGGCGGGCAGCGGCGGCAAAGATATCGCCGCGCTGGCCCATACCGGTGTACATGTCCAACGATGCCGCAGCGGGTGCTAAAAGCACGGTATCGCCGGCGTCGGCGTGTTGCACGGCGGCGGACACTGCCTGTTCCATTGCGGCTTCCGGATCGTGGCTATCCACGATGACGACGGGCACATGTGGCGCTGCCTTCACGAGGGCTTGGGCAAGCACATGCTTGTCGACGCCCACCAGAACCGCCGCCTTCAGCCGCGCGGCATGGGTGCGCAACAGTTCCGAGACATCAGCGCCCTTCAGTTGGCCGCCGGCCACCCACACCACGGAGTCCAAGCCGCGCATAGCGACCTCCGCGGCATGTGGGTTCGTCGCCTTGGAATTGTCGATGTAGGTCACGCCAGCATGGCGGTGAACAATCTCCCCGCGGTGGCCAGCCACCACGTAGGAGCCAAGTCCTTCGGCAATGGATTCCGGCTGAGCACCGGCGACAGCCGCGACCGCCGACGCGGCAGCGGCATCCAGCACTCCGGCCAGACCGGCGGGTTGGATGGTGGTGGCATCGTCCACCACGACGGATTTCATCCCCGAAACCTCGTTGACGAGGAGGCTGCCGGTGCTCACGCCTACTTCACCTGCAGCGGGCTCGGCATGGCCGAAAGCAGTTGCGCCGGGAAGAGAGGCAGCGAGCGCTCGAACGCGCTCATCTTCCTTGCCGTAGACGGCATGCTCTCCGCACAGAATCTTGGCCTTGTCTGCGGCATAGGCTTCGAAGGAGCCATGCCAATCCAGGTGGTCGTCCGCGAGGTTAAGCAGAGCTCCGACTTCTGGGCGTAGCTGGGAGGACCAGTGCAATTGGAAGGATGAGAGCTCCGCTACGAGGATGTCCACACGGGGCTCAGCGGCCAAGGCATCAAAAGATGACACGCCGATATTGCCTACGGCTTGGGCGCGCTGTCCGGAGCGTTGCTCGTCAGCAGCCATGATGGCAGCGAGCATGCCGGTGGTCGTGGTTTTGCCGTTGGTGCCGGTGATCGCGAGCCAACGGCGCGGGGCACCAAAAACTTCTGCTTGGTCGAGGCGGTAGGCCAACTCCACATCGCCGATCACCTCAAGGCCGCGGGAGGCTGCAGCGGCGAGCAGCGGTGAATCTGGCCGCCACCCCGGCGAGGTGACGACGAGCGAGTACTCAGCTAAGTCCACCGCGGAAGTGTCCACGGTGGCAACGCCCAACTCTGCAGCGATACGGCTGCGGGAGTCCGCGTTGCCATCGGCCACCGTTAAGTCCACGCCCAAGCGGGAAAGGACTGCCGCGCACCCGCGGCCAGAGACGCCAGCGCCGGCGATGAGGACGCGGCCGGAGAGGAAGTCTGGGCGCGTCATGCCCCTACTCCTATGCCGGAGGCGGTGAGCCAATCACCGTAGAAGATTGCCACGCCGGCCATCGCCGCCATGGCAGCCAGAAGCCAGAAGCGGACAACGACGGCCGTTTCCGCCCAACCACCGTTCTCAAAGTGGTGGTGGATCGGCGCCATACGGAAGAAGCGCTTTCCTGTGGAATGGAAGACCACGATTTGGATAACAACGGAGACCGTTTCGATGACGAACAGGGCACCGATGATGATCATGAGTAGCTCGGTACGGCTGGTAACGGAAATACCCGCGACCAAACCACCAAGTGCCAAGGACCCGGTGTCACCCATGAAGATTTTGGCGGGCGCGGCATTCCACCAGAGGAAGCCCAGGCAGCCGCCCAGTCCTGCGGCCGCAAGCACGGCGAGGTCGAGCGGATCGCGCACCTGGTAGCACCCGGCAGCAAAGTTAGTGGCGCAGGAATAGCGGAACTGCCAGAAGGTCATCAGCGAATAAGAGCCCATGACAATCGCGGTAACGCCCGCCGCGAGGCCGTCGAGGCCGTCGGTGAGGTTCACCGCGTTCGACCACGCCGCAATGAGGATGTACATGAAGATCAAGAACACGATGGTTCCGATGACCGTGCCGCCGACAGCTAGGTCGAAAGTATTCAAGTCGCGGATGAAGGATAGCTTGGTGGAGCCTGGGGTCAGCCCCGCATCGTTGGGGAAACGCAGAACCAAGAAGCCGAAGAGCAGCGCCAGCACGAGCTGGCTGACTAGCTTGGCGGTCTTATTGAGCCCGAGGTTGCGGTGGCGGAAGAGTTTGATGAAGTCATCCGCGAAGCCCACCGCGCCCAAGCCTAAGGTCAGTCCGAGGACCAGCAAGCCGGAGGCGGTAAAGGCCTCATGCCCTGTTAGCAGGCCATAGAGGCCAGCCACAACATAGGCCACCAAGATGCCCGCGAGGATGGCAAGGCCACCCATCGTCGGCGTACCGCGCTTGCGCAAGTGAGACTTGGGGCCATCCTCGCGGATCTCTTGTCCGCGGCCGGTATCGGAGAAGTAGCGGATAAGAACCGGGGTGGTAAAGATCGCCACGAGGAAGCTAACCGCACCAGCGATGATGATCTGAGTCACGAGCTTGAAGTCCTTTCTAGCGGCTAGCTGTGGTTCAGCTGTTCCGCGACCAACCAGAGACGTTGGGCATTGGAGGCCTTAATCAAGACCACATCTTTAACGTTACGGCTAGCCCAATCATCGACCCCTGCTGGGGCCACGCGCAGTATGCCGTCCACCGCCTGTGCGGCGGCCGCGGCATCGGCGCACACCACTGTATTTATACCTTGCTGCGCAGCGGCCTCGGCCATCGCCCGGCAGTTGGGATTCTCCCCTACCGCGATGAGGTGCTCGACGTGGTACTTGGCCAAAAACTCACCGAGCTGGCGGTGCGATTGCTCTGCATCGCTGCCGAGTTCTCCCATCTCCCCCAGCACCGCGATGGAACGGGCGTCGGGGCGCGCTGCTGCGGTATAAGCCAAAGCGGCAATGGCCGCTCGCATCGAATCGGGGTTGGCGTTATAGGAGTCATCGATGACGGTGACGCCATCGCGGCGGGTGCGCACGTCCATGCGGTGTTCGGAAGCGAGGCGGTGGCCGGACAGGGCAGCCGCCACCGTGTCTGCCGACACCCCCAGCTCGATGGCTGCGGCGGCCGCGGCCAGTGCATTAGACACCTGGTGGGAGCCAAAGACTTGGAGCTTCACAGCAACGGGTTCGGCATCCGGGCTGTGCAGGGTAAAGGAGGGACGAGCGACGTCATCGAGCACGATGTCGGTGGCATAGTACTGTGCTGCCGGGGCACCTCCGCGACGATTTTCCGTGGAGTAGTACACCACTTTGGCCTCCGTGCGTGGAGCCATGGCAGCGACGAAAGGATCATCGGCGTTAAGGACGGCTACGCCGCCTGCCTCCGCGTTCGGCAGCGCCTCCACCAACTCTCCCTTGGCCTGAGCGATATTCTCGCGCGAGCCAAATTCGCCGAGGTGCGCGCTACCAACGTTCAGGACCACGCCAACGCGCGGCGCGGTGATTTCGGTGAGGTGACGGATGTGCCCGATGCCGCGGGCCGACATCTCCGACACCAGGTAGCGCGTGTGCTCATCGCACCGCAGAGCCGTATAGGGCAACCCGATTTCATTATTGAAGGAGCCGGGCGGAGCGACAGTCTCCCCCACCTCGCGGAAGATGGTGGCAATGAGGTCCTTGGTAGACGTCTTGCCGGCCGAACCGGTAACACCGACAATAGTGAGTTCCTGCTCTGCGGCAAGGCGCTGCGTTACTGCACGAGCAATCGCAGACAACGCTGCGACAACGGCGGCCGCAGACCCATCTGTATCGTTGGCGTAAATATCCGCGTTGGCACCGTCACCCTCGACGCGCCCGTGGGGTTCGACGACTATCGCCGGAACACCCACCGGCCGCGCCGCCAAAACGGCAACGGCGCCTTTATCAATTGCGGTGGTGGCGTAGTCATGGCCATCCACGCGGGCTCCGGGCAGCGCTACAAAGAGGCTGCCTGGGGTGACCTTGCGAGAATCGAATTCGACAAAACCAGTCACCTGGGTGTCTGGTTCTTCGACGCTATCCAGGCGGCCGCCCGTGATCTCAGCGATCTCAGCGAGGCTTAACGCAATCATGCTTGCTCCTTGGATTCTTCGGTACTCAGGGTAGTCGCAGTAGTCACGGCTTCAAGAGCTCGAGCCATCTCTTCGCGGTCATCGAAGTGATGGACGGTATCGCCAATGAGCTGGCCTACCTCGTGCCCCTTGCCAACGACGATGACGGCATCACCCGGCTGCGCCCACGCCACGACTTCATCAATGGCCTTGGCGCGTGAGCCTACCTCGCGGATATCAGCCGCTGGGTTTGCCTCCTGGGCGCCCGCAAGCACGGCTGCACGGATCGATGCTGGGTCTTCGGTGCGGGGGTTGTCATCGGTGACGACGACAAGGTCCGCGCCCTTCGCGGCGGCCGCTCCCATGAGCGGACGCTTGGAGGAATCGCGGTCACCTCCCGCGCCGACGACGATGCCGATGCGGCCCGTGCTGCCTTCCAACTGCGTGCGCAGGGTCTCCAGAACGGCCGCGATTGCAGCCGGCTTGTGCGCGTAATCCACCACAGCCACAAAGTCTTGGCCGCGGTCAACACGCTCCATGCGCCCAGGGACTGCCACCTTCTCTACACCCTCGAGGAAGACGTGCGGCTCGATTCCAATAGCGGCGGCCATCCCTGTGGCGAGAGCCGCATTGGCGATGTTGAAGGTACCCGGCATAGGCAGGCGGAATTCAAACGTTCCGGCATGCTCACCGGAGGCAAGCGTTAGTTCCACCTGCTGTGCACCGGTGACCTCAGTGCTGAGCTGACGGCCAGTGATATCGGCATCGCTTCCTTGCGAGGTCGTTGATACCCGGATCACCGGGCGTGCTGCGGCGCGCTGCGCCATACGCTGTCCCCATTCGTCATCGACGCAGATGACGGAGCGGTCGGCGGCGTGGGGGCCGTCGAAAAGCAGGGCCTTGGCCTCAAAGTAGTCTTCCATCGTCGGGTGGAAGTCCAGGTGATCCTGGCTCAGGTTCGTAAAGCCACCCACGTCGAAGCGCGTTCCCTGGACTCGTCCTAGCGATAGCGCGTGGGAGGAGACCTCCATCACCACGTGCGTAACTCCCTCAGACACCATGCGCGCAAAAAGCTCCTGCAAGGTCGGCGCCTCCGGAGTGGTCAAGGAAGTCGGGACCGGCTCCCGGTTAATGCGGGTACCCGTCGTACCAATGAGACCCACTGAATAGCCCGCGTGCAAGAGGCCTGCTTCGAGGAGGTAACTCGTGGTGGTTTTACCCGAGGTGCCCGTCACTCCAAGGATGGTGAGTTTCTGCGTGGGGTGACCATAAATCTCAGCGGACACGGCTCCGAGGATGGCGCGGATATCCTCCACCACAAGAAGCGGCCGCTTCTCTCCGGCGTCGTCGAGGATACGCTGGCCTTCGGCGTCAGTGAGAATGGCTGCGGCCTTAGTATCGGCGGCAAAGCGCGCGCCGTGAACCCGTGTGCCCGGAAGCGCCGCGAACAGGCCACCGGGCGGCAGTGCTGCCGAGTTCAGCCCACAGGACCTAACGGTAGTCGAGGCATCCCCGATCACTGTGCCCCCAGAAATCTCTGCTAGGCGCTTCAGGGTGGTGCTGCTGGTCACGGTGATTCCTCTTCTCTATTTCTCTGTCTCTAGGTTTTCGATATGTGCTTTTCGGTGTGAGAGCTGACTACTCGGCGCGCAAAGTCAGTTGCGGTGCTGGCGGGGAGGGCGGGATATTGTCGCGGTCAAGGAGCCAGGATGCGATATCGCTGAAAACAGGGGCCGCTGATTGGCCGCCGGATCCATCGTCGTTGACACCGGATTCCGGCTCATCGAGCATGACGGCGACGACGAAGCGGGGATCATCGGCAGGCGCAATGCCCGCAAACGTGATCCAGTATTTGGAATTGGAATAAGCCCCAGTGTCCTCATCGACTTTCTGCGCGGTACCGGTCTTGCCGGAGAGCTGATAGCCCTCGATGTTGGCGTTGCCGGCGGTACCGTTGTTCAGGCCCTGCGGATCATCCTGGAAGACCGCTCGGAACATGTCGACGACGGTGCGTGCGGTTTCGGCGCTGACCACGCGGGTGGTCTCGGGCTCCTCCAGCTCTTCCTTCGTCCCGTCCGGCGCGGTGATCGAATCAATGATGCGCGGCTCGATGCGCTCGCCGTCGTTGGCGAGGGCCTGGTAAACAGACGCCAGCTGCAGGGCAGTCCATGACTGGCCCTGGCCGATGGGCAGGTTAGCGAAGGTACCGCCGGACCACTGCGAACGATCGGGAACCAGTCCCGGGGACTCGTTGGGCAGCTCGATTCCGGAGGTCTGCCCGAGTCCGAACTTCTTCAGGTAGTCGGCGTATTTATCTTGGCCAAGTCGATCCGCCAACATCAGCGTTCCGACGTTCGAGGACTTACCGAAGACGCCTGTCGTGGTATAAGGCTCAACGCCGTGCGGCCAAGCATCATTAACAGTCACGCCGGCCATGTCGATGGAGCCGGGCACCTGCAGAACTTCATCCGGGTCAGTCAGACCCTCCTCGATGGTCGCGGCGGCAGTAATAATCTTCGCCACCGAGCCGGGCTCGAAGGGGTGCGAGACCGCCAGGTTGTCGAAGGTCTTGTCCTTCTGGAGCTGCTTTTCGATGTCCTTGTTCGGATCAACCGTCCCCGTATTCGCCATGGCTAAGACCTGTCCGGTAGCGGCATCCAGCACGACCGCCTCAGCGCTTTTCGCCTTCGAGTTAGCCTTTGCCTTTTCCAGCTTCTGCTGCACGTAGGTCTGCAAATCAAGATCCAGCGTCAACGTGACATTTTTGCCGTCAGTGGTGGGCACCTGATCACGGAGGCTACCGGGAATCACCTGGCCATTAGCCGAAACGTCTTCGGTGGAGCTGCCATCAATACCCGTGAGGGTGGTATCACCGGAGGCTTCGAAACCAAACTGGCCTTGGCCGTCCATGGACACCTTGCCGATAACGTTCTCCGCGATAGCACCGTTGGGGTACTGGCGGATTTGCTGCTCATCGGCGGCAAGGCCGTGGTATTCCTCGGAAATAGCTACCGCGACCTCTGGGTCGACATTGCGCACGAGGACCTCATACTGGGTGTCGGCACGGAGCTTGTCCATAATCTGCTCCGGTTCCACGTCGCCGGCATCGATTCCGGCCTCCTTCAGCTTGCTCGGAATCCCCTCCGACATTTCGGTGAGCCGCTCGGTCACTTTGTTGTCTAGGTAGGAATTCTTCGCGTCGGGAGCCAAGGAGTCAAACTCCGCCGCCCCGGTGGCCTTCTGCTCTTCCTGCTCACGAAGCTCATCGCGCAGGCGAGTGGGTGAGACGGTCAATGACCGAGCACGCATGGTGTAGGCCAAGCGCTGGCCATCGCGTGCAAGGATCTCACCGCGCCCGGCGGTGTCGACGTACACGCGGGTTCGCTGCGCTGCTGCCTTCGCTGCCAGGTCTGGACCCCATACAATCTGCACCCAGGCGAGGCGCCCCATCCAGGCCAGCATGATGACGAGCATCACCGCCGCAATGACGTGAACGCGCTGGCGCATCGTCTTTTGCTGACTCAGGAAAGGCTTGCCGGTACGTGGATTCCGGGAGCGGGTCGCGGGAACGACGCGGTCGGCGTCGTAGCGCTGCCGTGGTTGGTGAGAGGCGCCGCGTGGCTGAGCGGCACGGGCGGCGGGAGCCCGCCTCGGGCGCCGGCCACCGGAGTGTGGTGGGGTCACACGTCACCTTTCTGTCTGCAGCGAGGGTAGGTAAGTAAACAGCTGAATGTCTTGCCCCACGCTTGGCGCGGGGTAAAGACAGTCTCATCCCGAATTGTGCCCTATTATCGCCGCCTGCCCACGCAGGCACGCGCGAAGCGGGAGGGGGATTCTATCCCCGCGCCGCATAGGGAGCCTGGGCCGGAATATCCGGCAGCTCAACGCTCGCCTCCCCTGGCTGGCCGCCTTCGGGGCTATCCTCCGAATGCGCGTCCGTGGTAGCGGCACCTCCGCCTTCGCGGTTGCGCTCGCTGAGCGTCGGGCGGGCGTTGAGGTTGTCGGACATGTTGGCCGTCGCATTCGGGTCACTGGAAGCCTGCCCCGGGCGGACCGGCTCACCGTTGACATCGATGACTGATTCCATATCCGGGGTTGCCTCGCGCTTGTGCTCGATGTTGCCGTCTGCGCCAACCTCCACAACGCCCGGCTGGACCGGAATGCCCATCTTGGCTTCGTGGGCGCGGCGAGCGACATCCGAGGCCGAACGAACGTTTTCCAAGTCTCGGTTTAGGGTTTCCAGCTGGTTATCCAGCGTGGATTCTTGGGCGGTGAGCTCCTGAATTTTGAAGGTCTGAGACGTAGACAAGCCCGACAGCCACATGGCTGCGGCCACACCCGTAATCAGCAGAGCAATGGCGGTGAAGGACAGGCGCGCGAAGAGGCCGTTAACCCGCGTGGGCTGTGCGACACGACGCCCACGATTGCTTACGACCTGCTTCGAGCCAAGGCGGCTTCCCCGCAGGCCGGAGCCAACGCGGCGAGTAGGAACGGTGCCGCGGTGCGGGGTGCGGCTCGGCAGCGGGGTGGTACGGCGCCCCCGTTCAAGCAGCGCGGTTCCCTGGCCCGTGGCATCGGCTCCAGTGGTGAAATCGCGGCTTGCGCCCATGGTGTGGGTCCTCTCGTGGTCGCGGCGGTGCGTTGCCTGTGCGGTACGGTCTCTCAGCGTCATGGCCTACCTCCCGGTTCATGAAAAGACGGTGTCCCCTCAAGGCGTTCGAGCGCGCGTACACGGACGGATGCCGCACGCGGGTTCTCCGCAATCTCTTCCCGGCTCGCCTTCTCCGCACCACGCGTCACCACGGAATAATGCGCCGCGGTCCCGGGCAAATCCATGGGCAGGCCCGCTGGAGTGGTCGAGGTGCTGAGCTTGGTGAAAGCATGCTTGACAATGCGATCTTCGAGCGACTGGTAGCTCATAAACACCGCACGTCCGCCAATGGACAAGGCATCCGTAATCACAGGGATAACCTGCTCAATAGCCTCAAGCTCACGGTTGACCTCAACGCGCAGCGCCTGAAAGGTTCGCTTCGCCGGGTGGCCACCAGTGCGGCGCGTTGCTGCGGGGATGGTGGCGTACAACAAGTCGACCAAGCGCGCGGAGTTGCTAAAAGGCTCCTTTTCCCTTTCCCGCAGAACCGCGGATGCGATTTTGCCGGCGAAACGCTCATCGCCATAGGTCTTTAAGATGCGAGCCAAGTCGCCGTGACTATAAGTATTGAGAATGTCGGCGGCGGTCGTTCCCTGGCGAGGGTCCATGCGCATATCCAGCGGGGCGTCAGTCTTGTACGCAAAACCGCGATCGACCTGATCCAGCTGCATGGAGGACACACCCAGATCAAATAGCGCCCCGGCTATGCCGTGCTCCCGCGCGATGGAAAAGATCTCGTCTTCCCCATCCGCGATAGCACTGCCCACCTCATCGAAACGCGCGTTGACGCCCACGAAACGGTCGGCGAAGGGGCGGAGACGTCGAGAAGCACTGCTCAACGAAGCAGAGTCACGGTCCACGCCAATGATGCGCACGGAGGGAAAGGCGGTGAGAAAATATTCGCTGTGACCACCCGCGCCCAAGGTACCGTCAACGATGACGGCATTCTCCCCTGCCGCCTCGACAGCTGGGGCAAGCAACTGGGCCATGCGAGCACGCATGACGGGGACATGGCCGTGGTTCTCGCTCACGTCGTAGTTTATGGTGCCGTCGTGCTCCACAGTTGCTGTCCCCCTTTCCGTTCAGGCGCTTAATGCTGCGGTCTGATGTTCTCGATAAAAAGCGAGTGCGTATAGGGCCCTGTCCGAGGAAGGGTTCTGATGTCGGGGAAGTACACCAGCTCATCCTCCTCGGGCAGAGTCCGTACACGCACTCTTGGTTCGCCGGGAAAGCTTTAGAGCAGCCCAGCAAGTACGTCATCGGCGTCTGCCGCCGAGTAAGCATCTTCAGTTTGCGCCTGGTATTCAGCCCACGCGGCTGCATCCCAGATTTCGAGGAAGTCGACCGACCCCACGACCACGCATTCCTTTGTCAGGTTTGCGTACTCACGGTGGCCTGCTGACAGCGTGATACGCCCGTGCCCATCGGGGCGCTGCTCGTCCGCACTCGCTGCCAAGTTACGGATGAACGCACGCGCGTCCGGGTTGGTGCGTGACACAGCCGCCGCCTTCCTAGCTCGTGCCGCGAATTCCTCCCGCGGGTATACCGCAAGCGAATGGTCCTGACCCTTGGTGACCATGAGGCCACCGGCCAGTTCTTCACGAAACTTCGCTGGAAGCGTGAGCCGCCCTTTGTCATCGAGCTTGGGAGTGTAGGTACCGAGAAACATCCCCGGGTCCACCTTCCTGCCACTCGAAAACTCCGGATTCCTCTCGCGACAAGAGAACAACTCTCTCCTCCGCTGCGCCCCACTCTACCCCACTTTCCCCCACCGCCCACACCTTTCACTCCCCTCTTCCCCGCGTGTCACGGAAAACATGCAGCTAGACAGGAGTTTTTTCGGTGGGAAGTTTTCCCAGCACACTCTTGACACGCCCCCTAAGTGCGCACTTCACACCCTTATTCACACCTGCATCTTCCACCCCTTTAGGGAGATTTCTCCCCCACATTCACACGATCCTGCGGTTTATACGTGCATTATCCCGCAGCCAAGCACCTCACACCCCACCGCCTCACCGGCCTACACGGGGCCAGTGGGGGAAAGTGGGGAATTTAGGGAAACTGCCCAGGAAGCCGTTTCTCGCGACAGCATTTTTAGAAACGCCACGTTCCTATGTTAGAAACATATTGTTGCTATCTCACATTTGACGGGGATGGCATTCCAACAGATTCCCACCCACTAGGAAGATCCACCATGTATCTAGCTTGGCGCGAGATGCTCTTCGCGCGTACCCGCTTCCTCCTCATGGGCGTTGTCCTCGCCCTGATGTCCATGCTCGTCGTCATCATCTCCGGCCTCACCGCAGGTTTGGTCAACGACGGAGTCTCCGGACTGAAGGCCATGGACAGCGACGTCGTCGCCTTCGCCGACGGCACCCAAAAGGACTCCGCCTTCACCCGCTCCGTAATTGATGCCTCCGCAGCCGAATCCTTCGCCCACCTCGATGGCGTAGACCAGGCCGCCCCTTTGGGCCTGACCATTGCCAATGCCCATAACCAAGAGGGCACGGCAGTGGATTTGACCCTCTTGGGAGTAAAACCCGATTCCTTCCTCGCTCCAGCTGGGCTCCCCGCCATCGACACCACGCGGGTCGACGGCCAACCCAGCAACACCAAGCACGACATCATCGTCTCCTCCACCCTGCAGGATGAGGGCATCGAAGTCGGTGACACGATCACCCTTGACCGCCTGGATATCCCTCTCAATGTCATCGGCTTTAGCGATAACCAGCGCACCTTCGGTCACGTGGACGTGGCCTACCTGCCTTTGGATATCTGGCAGGAGATCCATGCCGGCGGGCGCCACGGTGAAGCCGTCAACCCGGACGCCTATGAAGAGGCTTCCGTTATCGTCGCCCGCACTACAGACAAACCCGACACCGAAGCCCTCACAGAGCAGTCCGGACTCGATGTGCGCACCCTCAAGGAAAGCTTCGACTCCTCCCCCGGCTACACCGCTGAGATGATGACCCTGTCCATGATTACGTGGTTCCTCTACGTCATCGCCGCGCTCGTCACTGGTGCTTTCTTCCTCGTCTGGACCATCCAGCGGGCAGGCAATATCGCCACTCTTCGCGCGATGGGCGCCACCAAGGGCTTCCTGTTGCGCGATAGCCTCGGCCAAGCTGTAGTCATCCTTGTCTTGTCCATCCTGGCGGGCGCGCTGGTGGCCGTCGGCTTAGGCAGCCTCTTGGAGCAGACCGCGATGCCTTATGCCACCGAATTCAGCTCTGTCATCAGTGGCGGCCTCATCCTCTTCGTCGCTGGATTGCTCGGTGCCTTCATCGCCGTCGTCCGCGTTACCCGAACCAACCCCCTCGCTGCCCTAGGAGAAAACCGATGAGCCCAGCTTTAGAACTACACGACGTCACCGTCAGCTACACCGATGGCGACTCGCAAGTTAAGGCACTCGATTCCGTCAATCTCAGCATCGATCCCGGTGAATTCGTAGCCGTGGTTGGCCCATCCGGCTCTGGAAAGTCCACACTGCTCGCCGTTGCGGGCGCGCTGACAACACCCGATTCCGGCAAGGTCCTAGTCGCAGGTGAAGATATCGTGCCGCTGAGCGGCGCCCAACTGGCCGAGATTCGTCGCAACCACATCGGCTTCGTCTTCCAGTCCACAGGTAACCTTCCCTCCGCGCTGACCGCGGAGGGACAAATCGAGCTGGCCGCCAAGGTCATCGGCAAGACTGGGCGCTACTCCAGTGCTGAGCTGCTCGACAAGGTCGGTATGAAGCATCGGTCGAAGCACCGTCCAGGAAGCTTGTCCGGCGGTGAGCGCCAGCGTGTCGGCATCGCCCGCGCGCTCGTGGGCGATCCCCAAGTGCTGCTTGTCGACGAACCCACTGCCGCCCTTGATCGCGCACGCTCCCAAGAGATCGTGGCGCTGTTGGCAAAAGAATGCCACGACTTTAACGTCGCTGGCATTATGGTCACTCACGACTATGAAGTCCTTGAGCACTGCGACAAGGTCTATGAGATGGTCGACGGCCGCTTGACGCCTGCCTCAGCCCCAGCGTCAGAGTAGGAAAAGAATGCGCAGCTTAACGTAGAATTACGCGCATGCCAAAGATCACTGAAACGACAGTAGCCGAGCACCGCGCCGTCCAGCACCGCGCGGTGTTGGAGGCTGCCGAAAGGTTGATCATCAACAACCGTGGTGCGGTACCGACCTTGGCCGAGGTAGCTGCGGAGGTTGGGCTTGCTCGCCCCAGTGTCTATCGATATGTGTCTTCTCAACACGATTTACTGGTGCAGCTTCTCATCCAGGCCACACAGTTGTGGAATGAACAGCTCGAGGCCGCCATGAAGGTGGCTCCCCCTGAACCCACGAAACGCCTCCGCGCCTATGTGGACGCCACACTCGAGCTCTTTGTTCATGGGGCTCACGGTCATTTGATGACTGCCGCTCAACACTTCCCCCGAGCTTTTGCTGACGAGGAAGTGCAACGCTCTCATGACGGCTTCGCCTCCATCGTTGATGCGTTCTGTCCCGGTATTTCCGCGGTAGACATTTCGCTGCTCAACGCAGCCATCCTTCGGGCTTCGGAGCTAGCGGAGCGCTCTCCGGAGCAGCTCGATAGCGCGACACAGACTCTCTATGCAATGGCCGATGCCATTGTGCCCCACCCTCCTCCGCGGATGAGAGCAGACCAGGACAGATAAAACCGACTAAGAACAGCTAAGAGCAAAGCAGCCCTCCGCGAATTAACGCGGAGGGCTGCGGGGCGAGAGTACAGCTATCTATACAACGCCCATGAGCGCCTTATTTGGGGCCTAGCGTTCTTCAAAGCGACGGCGGAAATTGTCTTCCAGGCGGTTTCCAACGCCGCTGCCGCCCTTCTTGGATTGCTTGTTGTGCCCGCGCGCAGGGGCATGCGTGCCGACTGCAACCAGAGAATCTTCAGACTTTCCGCGCAGCATCCAGACACCGGAGCCGAACATAACGAGGAAGCCAAGGACGGAGAGGCTGACAAACCACAGAGATTGCTGAGCCAACGCGATACCGCCCACCATCATGCAGAGGCCAACAACAATCAAGGCCACGCCGCGGAGGGTGAGGGCACCCGAGTTTCCGCCGAAAGAAGTTTCACCGGACACAGACGCGCCAAAATCAGGATCATTGGCCAGCAACGACTGTTCAATTTCACGCAGCGCTTGCTGTTCGTGCTCAGAAAGGGCCACAGCGTCCTCCGTAATGGGTTGGGGTTTAGGTAGTAATACTGGGAATGTGGATTACTACCTCTATAACGTCAAGGATAGCGAGATAGTTCCCACAAAGACAGTCCATAATTTGGCCACACTACCCCTCACGGCCTATGACCCCGGCCCCAGTCTTAGGCCGCCATTACCCCGAAGCCCAGCTCGGACTCAGTCGCATCCACATAACGTGCGGCAAGCACTAAGTACTGATAAACCGAATCCGGCTCAGGGACCGGATCTAGCCCAGAGGCCACACGTGAGCGCACACGGGAGTACTCCTTAAACTCCTCTGCCCACTGCGCATCAGCCAGGCCAATGAGAGCCACCTGCTCCCAGGCGGAAGTAGGCAAGCGCCGGCGGCGCGACACCGTGGACGCCGCCACGCGTGCCCCGGCTGCACGTAGCGAGGCGCGGTAAGCCATTTCCAATGCATCCGTAAAGCTTCCCTCCGCTGCGCTTCTCCGCGCATCCGCTAAGAGGTCTAGTGCTTGGTTCACAAAACGGTCTCGCTGCACCCGCTGCATAGCCTCACGGTTCCGGCTGCGGGCCGCCGCTGTTGCTGAGATTACCTGTGCCATGTCCTCTCCCCCTTGGGCTTCTTCCTCAGTTTGTCGATAAAGACTGTGCCGTTGATGCTGTTGATTGTCTGCTGTTGTTCGTTGTTGCGATTCACCTTAAAACCACCTTCCTACATCCACCTCCAATTTTAGAGCACATGTTCGAATTAAACAATGGTTTTAAAGCATCATTTCGAATGTTTTCGAACACGCACACCACGACGCTTGATGGAAGTTTCCCCGAGTGCTTTCACATACCGCGAGAATCTGTTGTTATTAGACATGTGAGTTACACGCTGCGCCGCTTAAGCCCCCAAGAGTTCGCCATTGCCCTCCCGCACTTGGTAGATATCTACATTGCAGCGATGGACTACAACCCCTCGGTGCGCGAGGGGTCCATCTCACGATGGCGCGCAGATCTCATACGCCCAGGGTTTTCCTGCGTTGTGGCCACCGATGAATATGGCATCGCCGGCTTTGCCTACGGCTTCCTAGGCACCCCCGATACCTGGTGGGATAAACAGCTCCGCCGTGCACTCGCCGCCTGCGGCGGCCCTACCCCAGAGCAAGAAGAGATTCTCCACAATTACTTCGAGCTGGCAGAAATCCACGTGCTCCCCGCGAAACAAGGCCACGGCCTGGGCCGCGCACTACTAGAAGCCTTAGCCTGGAATCTTCCCGCTCACTATATTTTGCTCTCCACACCGGAAGTTCCTCATGAAGCCAACTCCGCCTTTGGGCTCTACCGCAAGATGGGCTTTGGCGATTTCCTGCGCGACCTCCATTACCCCGCTGATTCCCGCCCCTTCGCAATCCTGCAATCTACTGTGCCGCTCGCGCCAACCGACACCACTTAACCTGGCGCCTTAGCCCTGAACCTGCCCAGGTAAAGTGGCAAGCGTGACTACACCGCAGATACCTTCCTTGGACGAAATTCCCGCAGCCGTACGCGAGGAGCTCGCGCTTTTTCTAGACCGCCAGCGTGATGCCATCGCATCCATCGGCGCTCCGGTAACCAACGCGATTTCCTATTTGGAATCCTTCGTGCTGGATGGCGGCAAGCGCATCCGTCCCCTCTACGCATGGGCAGGTTTTATCGGCGCACGCGGGCTGGAAGGGTCGGAGTCCCCGCAGGCCATGCTCCGCGCAGCCACATCCTTGGAGTTCATCCAAGCCTGCGCCCTGATCCACGATGACATCGTGGATGCCTCCGATACTCGGCGCGGTAACCCAACCGTTCACCGTGGCGTAGCAGCCCGCCATCGCGAACTCGGCTTCCACGGCGATGCTGATTTCTTCGGCCAGTCCCTTGCCATCCTCGTGGGTGACATGGCTCTGGTCTGGGCGGAAGACATGCTCCAAGACTCCGGCCTGAGCCCTGAGGCACTCGCGCGTGCCCGCGCCCCTTGGCGCGCTATGCGCCGCGAGGTAATCGGCGGGCAGATGCTGGATATCTGCCTCGAAGCGGAAGGTTCTGAGGACGCCACGTTGGCTGATTCCGTCAACCGTTTCAAGACCGCCGCCTACACCATTGAGCGCCCCCTGCACTTGGGCGCAGCCATAGCCGGCGCCCCCGAAAAGCTCGTCGCTGCTTTCCGCGGCTACGGCCAAGACATCGGGGTCGCCTTCCAGCTGCGCGATGATTTGTTGGGGGTCTTCGGTGACCCCGCCGTGACCGGCAAGCCGGCCGGTGATGATTTGCGCGAGGGCAAGCGCACAGTCCTCTTGTCCTTGGCACTGCAGCGCGCGGATGCCTCCGATCCCGCCGCGGCTGCGGAATTGCGTCGCCTCATCGGTCAGACAGAGGATCCCGCAGAGATTGCCCGCATGGCGCAGATCATTGCGGATTCGGGTGCACCGGATGTCGTCGAGCAGCGCATCAACGATCTCACGCGCTCGGGCCTTGACCACCTTCACAATGCTCAGGTTTCCCCCGAGGTTACGAAGACTCTGGAAGAGCTGGCTCACAAGTCCACGGCCCGCCGGATGTAGCATGGCTCGTCCCACAACCACGCGCGTGCCCCTGCGCATTCCCCATCCCCTGCCTTTGGGCATCATCGCCGCTGTCGTGCTGGCGCTTGCCTCTTTCTCCGGTGGCGCTACCCGCAATCGCGGTGGATTCCTTGAGGCGCTCAATATCGGCTTTCTGGCTTATGGCCATGGCCGCAACATCGGCATGGTCCTCTATTGGGTTGGCCTTTTCGGTTTGGTTGCCGCATGGGTTTTAGCCGGCCGCTACTTCATTGCCCCGCAGTTGAAGAACCCACAACCAGACGGCGCGCTGTCCGATATTCGTCGGATGCTGCTGTGCTGGGTTGCCCCTTTGTTGTGTGCGGCACCGCTGGCTTCTCGCGATGTGTATTCCTATCTCATGCAAGGTGCGATGGTGCGTGATGGCTTCGACCCTTATGTCGAAGGCGCGGCGGTGAACCCTGGTCCCTTCCTCTTGGAGGTCTCCCACGACTGGCGCAACACCACCACCCCTTATGGCCCCTTGCATCTGTGGATGGGCAATGGTGTAACCCACCTGGTAGGAGAAAACGTCGCCGCGGGCATCATCGTTTACAAGGCAATTTCGGTCCTGGGTTTTGCAGCTATCGCCTGGTCAATTCCACGGCTAGCCCGAAGCATCGGAGGCGATCCTGCCCTCGCGCTCTGGTTGGGCGTGGCGAATCCAGTGATGCTCTTGCACCTCATCGGTGGAATGCACAACGAATCAGTCATGGTGGGCTTAGTGTCGCTGGGCTTGCTTGCTGCAGTGCACCACAAGTTCCATGTCAGCCTCCTTCTCGTCGGTGTGGCAGTCTCCCTCAAGGCCACCGCTGTCTTCGCCGCACCTTTTATCGTGTGGCTCATGCTGCACCACTGGGCCCCAAAGGGGACGAAGCCCATCAAGCGCTTCGGAGTCTTCCTCCTGTCCGGCTTCCTTGCCGTGGTGGAGGTCGCACTGGCGGTGGCGGCGATTACGTGGGTGTCGGGAAGCTCGTGGGGCTGGCTGTCACAGATCAGCGGCAATTCCAAGGTCATCAACCCTCTAGCTGGCCCTACCCTGCTGGCTGACATCCTCGTGCCGCTCATCCAGGTCTTCTCCCCCGATACCACCTATAACGGTGTGCTCACCGCGCTGCGCTCGGCTGCGATGATCCTCATGATCCTCGGCCTCGTCCTCGTATGGTGGTGGGGTCGCACGGGCGTGCGCCGGGCTATCGCCGCCACGGCCGCGGCGTACCAGGTGGCATTCGTCTTCAACTCTGTGACGCTGCCCTGGTACTACGCCTCCGTGCTCACGCTCATGGGAACGTTCCGCCCGCCATTGCCCTTGATCAAGCTCACCACCGGCGTGGCTATTTTCATCGGCGTCGCCTTTGCCGGTGACGGGAACCACCAGCTTTATAACTGGTTCTGGGATATCGCCATGGTGGTCGTAGCTTGGTCAGCAACGCAATGGATTTTCGATGGTGTTCCACGCACCACCGCGGCCCCGAAGCCCGATGAGGGTTCTAAAAAGCCGAAGCCTGTGCGCGCCGAATAACCTCGCGCGCCAGGTGCCCGTGCAGCGCGTCAATGGGGCGGCCTGGCAAAGAATCATCTTCGGTAAATAGGTGCGCCAGAATCTCGTTGTCGCCCCACCCGTTGTCGGAGAGGACCGTAATCACTCCGGACACATGCTTGGAAATGACGCCTTTGGCGTTGAAGAATGCTTCCGGAACGAGGCGCTCTCCCTCGGCATTGCGCCACACAATGAACTTGCGCGCATTGAGAAGATCGAAGACACGCGTGATCGGGAGATCGAGCCTTTCAGCGACCTCCTTCAGCGTCAGCAGCTTTTCCCCGGCGAGGAGCTGCGGCAGTTCTGGGTGCGGATTCTCGGTGTTTTTCTCAGACTTAGTCACGGACACAACTGTAGCCGGATCACACTTTGGGGCGCCGATCAGCCATACTGGAATCCATGACAAGGCTGAACGTGGGCGACATTCTTGAGGGACGCTACCGCATCGATCAGCCGATCGCTCGCGGCGGCATGTCCACCGTGTATCGCTGCGTTGACATGCGTTTGGGTCGCGCAGTGGCGGCCAAGGTGATGGATGAGCGCTATCACGATGACCCCGTCTTCGTCACCCGCTTCGAACGCGAAGCACGCGCGATGGCGCAGCTGAGCCACCCCAATCTCGTCGCCGTACATGACTTTTCCGCGGATGGATTACCCATTTATCTCATCATGGAGCTCATCACCGGAGGTACCTTGCGCGAGCTCCTTGCGGAACGCGGACCCATGCCGCCGCATGCCGCAGCCGGCGTCATGCACTCCGTGCTGGCCGGGCTCACCGAAGTCCACCATGCCGGCCTCGTGCACCGAGATATCAAGCCGGACAATGTTCTGATCACGGATAGCCACCGCGTCAAGGTCGGTGATTTCGGTCTGGTTCGCTCCGCCAAGGCGGAGCACGATAGCTCCGGCCAGATCGTCGGTACCGTCAGCTACCTCTCCCCCGAGCAGGTCACTGGCGCGGACATCACGCCGGCCTCCGACGTGTACTCCGCGGGAATCGTGCTCTTTGAACTCTTGACCGGCACAGTCCCCTTCCACGGCGATACCCCGCTGGCGCACGCCACCGCGCGCGTGCACGAGGATGTGGTGGCGCCCTCCTCCCGCATCGAGGGGGTACCCATGCTTTTCGACGCCCTCGTGGCCACCGCCACTGCACGCCAGCCAGCCGAAAGGTTTGCGGATGCCGGCGAATTCCTCGATGCCTTGGATGATGTCTCCCGCGAGCTACAGCTCCCGAAGTTCACTGTCCCCATTCCGCGGAACTCAGCTGCCGCACGTACTGCTGCCGTGCCAACGGATTTTTCGGGCACGGATAATACCCGGGTCTTTGAAGCGACCTCAGCTATCCCTGCGCCCCAGCCCCCAACGCGGGAAACCCGGGTAGAGCCGCGCAACGACGCCTTCTTCCCGCCAGCCGAGCCTGTCGAGCCCCCGGCACCCTCCCCTGCGGTACCGGAGCCTTCTGCCCCCGTTCCTCCAGCCGGGGCCGAGGAAGAGCCGGAAGAACGGCCCTTGAGCAACCGCAGCGCGATAGCCCTCATTGGCTTCCTCGTCCTCGTCGGCCTCGCCACCTTGGCCGTCGCCGTGGCGGCTTGGTGGTTCGGCTCCGGAGAATACGGCACGTGGCCGATTCTCTGGAGGCCGTATTAGCCTGCGCAGCTCCTAGTTGCGCAGCATCTCAGCGATAAGGAAAGACAGCTCCAGCGATTGCTGGGTGTTTAGGCGCGGGTCCACGGCGGACTCGTAGCGGCCCGGCAGATCCACATCCGTGATGTCCTCAGCGCCGCCAAGGCACTCGGTGACGTCCTCACCGGTGAACTCCAGGTGCACGCCGCCCGGGTGGGTGCCCAGTTCACGGTGGACCTCGAAGAAGCCTTGGACCTCGTCGACGATCTTGTCGAAGTGGCGGGTCTTGTAACCGTTCGATGCCGTGAAGGTATTTCCGTGCATAGGATCGGACTGCCACACAACCTTGTGGCCGGAGTCCTCCACTGCCTTGATGATCGGGGGCAGCACGGAGCGCACCTTATCGTGGCCCATACGGGCAATCATGGTGAGGCGGCCCGGCTCACGGTTCGGGTCAAGCTTCTCCGCGTATTCCACTGCCTGCTCCGGCGTCACGCCAGGGCCAAGCTTGATGCCCACGGGGTTGCCGATGATAGAAGCAAAGGCCACGTGGAAGTCCTCAAGACCACGGGTACGCTCACCAATCCACAGCTGGTGTGCAGACAAGTCATAAAGCTTGGTTTCGCCGTTGAGATCCGTGCCCAGTCGGAGCATGGAACGCTCGTAGTCCTTCAACAACGCCTCGTGGGAGCAGTAAATCTCCGCCGAGCGCAGGGTCTCGTCCGAAACCCCACAGGCGTTCATGAAGGCCAGGCCGTTCTCAATCTCATCCGCCAGCGCCTGGTAGCGCGCACCCGCCGGGGAGTTAGCCACGAATTCGCGGTTCCACTCGTGGAGGCGGTACAGGTCTGCGGTTCCGGAGTGGGTCAGCGCCCGGACCAGGTTCATTGCCGCCGAGGAGTTCGCGTAGGCGCGAATCATGCGGGCAGGATCGTGGCGGCGGGACTCTTCGTTAGCTTCCACGCCGTTAACGATGTCACCGCGGTAGTTGTACAAGCCGTTCGCGTCCAGATCAGAGGAGCGCGGCTTCGCGTACTGGCCGGCGATACGTCCCAGCTTTACTACCGGAGTGGACGCGCCGTAGGTCAACACCACGGCCATCTGTAGCAGCGTCTTGATGTTGCCGCGGATGTGCGGCTCAGTGTTGGATTCGAAGGTCTCGGCGCAATCGCCACCCTGGAGGAGGAAGGCTTTGCCCAAGGCGACGTCGGCAAGCTTGCGCTTGAGATCCTCAACTTCCGGGGCCACGACGATAGGCGGTACGGATTCAAGAATCTTGCGCACGTTATCAGCCTGCAGCTGATCCCAGCTCGGCTGCTGTTTTGCCTCGCGGGAAATGGCGTCTTGGAACTTCTCATTGATCCCCTCCGGCAGCGGCGGCAGATCAGGAAGCACTTCTTTGGGAATATCTACTGTCCAACTCACACCCAGTATTTAACCATCTTGGGCCTGTCACGCGTTAGTTAATGGACTTTTCGGCCGCGGTATTAATTCACGATTAATGCACGCGGTTGCCCCTAGTCAGCGGCAATTGCTGCTCGCAGACTCGAAACTTAGCCAGATTATGGCGGGCGTCGACCAACGCATCATGGTTGCCATTGGGTACTGGAGGCAGCTTAGGGCGGCCAGCAAACTCCCAATACTGCTTCAGTTCGCGGGTATAGCGCGGCATCCCCTTGGGCAGGCTAGCCATGTCTCCCCACAGTTGTGCGAGGACCACATGGTCATAGGCTCCTACCCAAGCCCACAGCTCAATGGGCGTGGAATGCCGGCCCAAGAATTTCAAGAGCTCTTCGCGGATGGTCTCACGTGATTTCCAAACTGGGTCTGCGGGGCTTGGCAATTTATCCAAGACGTTCTCCCGCACCCACGCATTAGCCTTCGCGGGGTCGAAATCTGTGGACACCGCGTAGTACTCGCTTCCGTCTTCCCCGACAATACCGATGGAGACCAGCTCGATGGTCGATCCGTCCTCAATGAATTCGGTGTCGTAGAAGTAGCGCACGTCCCGTATCCTAGTCTGCCGCCTAGAGCTGCCTTGCCACTGGGGGCCTATACTCAGCTGCGTGAAGAAAGCCCTTTCCTCTCCCTTTCTCCCCCTGATAATCGCTGGGCTGGCAGCCCTACCGTGGATTATCCAGCCTGCAGCGTTATTCAGCGGCGGCTCCGTGCTTCCCTATTACCACGTTGACCTCGATGTATATCGCGAAGGAGGGCGCGCGCTGCTGCGCGGAGAGAATCTCTACACGCAAAGCTATGTACTCGACAACGGCGTCTCACTGCCCTTTACGTACCCGCCTTTTGCCGCAGTGCTCTTTGCCACGGTGTCGTGGATACCGCTGTGGCTACTCTCACTTCTCCTCACTGCGGCATCGGTGGCAGCGCTCTGGGGCTGCCTCTACGCCGTCCTTTCTCGGAGTTGCACCACTCACAGGCCCGGCTGGTGGTCTTCGTGGGCGCTCTGTGTGTGTCTGCTGTGCGAGCCCGTTATCGATACTCTCAGCTTCGGCCAAGTCAATCTCCTGTTGACAGCGATGGTCGTTGTCGATTGCCTGCTGCTGAACTCGCGGAGCCCGTGGCGTGGGGCCCTTAGCGGCGTGGCTATGGCTATCAAACTGACCCCGGCGGTCTTCCTTGCGGTCTTTGTCATCCGCCGCGAGTGGCGTGCTTTCACTACGGCCCTAGGTTCCTTTACGGTCTGCGGCGTGGTGGGCCACTTCGCTTCACCGGCAAGCTCCACGGTGTATTGGAGCGATACCATCCGGGATTCCTCCCGTATCGGCACACTGACCTACTCCAGCAACCAATCCCTCCGGGGCCTGCTCAGCCGCGTCATCCCTGAGCAAGCAACAGCCCTCTGGATAGTCGGGTGCCTCCTCATCGTGGCGACGTTGTGGTGGGTCATGGAGCGCACATCCTCACAGATTGAGCTTCTGCTGCTAGCCTCGTCGGCAGCGCTGCTGTGTTCACCTGTCTCGTGGTCGCACCACTTCACGTGGCTGTGCTTGGCGGCGGTGTATCTGACTGCCCGCCGCCGCTGGTTCATTGCCAGCCTCACATGGCTAGTTCTTCTAGCCCGCGGTCACTGGCTTGTCCCCCACGGTGAGCAACTCGAACTGACGTGGTCGTGGTGGCAGCAGATTCCGGGCAATGACTACTTCTTGCTTGTCGTATTCCTCGTTGCGTTGAGCTGCTGGCTCAAGCTCACACCTTTGGAGGAAGGTTCCTTCTTCCGCCGACTGGCTCCGATCGGCGGTGGGGTCAGCGCCCAGCCCAAGACGGGTACCTTGCCTAGGGCCCATAGGGCCAAGGACGCAACAGCGCAATAGAGCACGCACATGCTGAGCCAGAACCAGGTGTTTTCCAGCGGCCATTGACCCGCCAGGGTGACCTCCCGCGGGTGGAGCGCCATGGGGTAGCCATAAAGAACGGTCAGGCGCTGAGTAGTTATCCCACGCGCGGCGGGTGAAAAATCCGATGGCATAGGCCACGGTCATCCCGGAATATGCCCAGAAGCTACGATGATCCCACGTTCCCTTAAACGGTGCCTCGATGGCGGAGGTGAATGCAGCAATGGCATCCCGGAAATAGGCGGCGCGTGAAAAGCTCTGCGAAGCTGAAGCGAAACACCTTTTGTGCGAAGAAGCCGCTCACCAAAAAGAACAAAGGCAAACGCAAGGGGTCCAGCCACACGTTGAAGGCAGCCAGCCACGTGTCCTTGGATTCTGGAACCGTGAGCGTGATGTGCAACAGCACGACGCCCAAGATGGAGATCCCCTTTGCTACATCGGGTCAGGCTAATCGCTGTTTGGGGGAGGAAGTCACTGATTACCGCGCCTCCGAACCGGGCTCGGCCCCTTCCGGGTAGCCGTGTCCGGCTTGCAAGGAAGCCTTGACATCGGAAGCGTACACGTCGACATAAGGTTCGCCCGTCAATTCCGAGAGTTGCTTCATCACGTAATCCGTAAAGGCACGAGCGGTGGCGTGATCTTGCGGGTCGAGGTTACGCTCAGCGGCCCATGCTCGGGGGTCGATGGGCTCTCCCACGCGCATGCCGACGCGAACTGGGCGCGGAATCCACGAACCGATCGGGTTGGCCTTCCGGGTATTGATCATGGCGATCGGAATGACCTTTTCACCCGTGGTCAGCGCGATGCGCGCCATGCCGGTGCGCCCCTTGTAGATACGCCCATCAGGTGAGCGAGTTCCCTCCGGGTAGATGCCAAAAAGATCTCCGCGGCCAATAATGCGTTCCGCGCTCGCCAGCATCGCGTCACTAGCGTCCTTGTTGACGCGGTCAATCGGCACCTGCCCGACCGAGCTAAAGAACCACTTTTGCATGCGGCCGACGAAGCCGGGGGTAGTGAAATACTCGCTCTTTGCCAAGAAGGTAATCTGCCGCGGGCACAGAAGCGGGAAGTAGAAGGAATCCATCACCGCTTGGTGGGAGGAGGCCAAGATAGCCGGTCCGGACTCCGGGATGCGATCCATTCCTTCGGACCATGGGCGGTTCCACACTCGAAGGGCCGGGCCGAAAAAGATGTGCTTGAAGGCCCAGTACCACTTGTTTCGCATCGCTTATAGTCCTATCTGTATGTGCCGAACAGGCAGTGCTGCCCGGTGAAAGAAAAATGTGCGGTGTTAACCTCGGTGCTCCTGGCGGGCGAGATCAGCGACTCCGATCATACCTGCCGCCGAACCCAACTTCGCGGTTGCGACTCGGGCCAGGGGCCTGTGACCGGCCCCGACAATCTGGCTAGCCATGGACTCCCGCGCTTGATCTAGGTAAAGATCCGCGTCCTGGGACACCCCGCCGCCGATTACAATCAGCTCTGGATCGAGCACATCTGCCACCATGGACAACCCCTGCCCGAGCCACTGGCCGAAGTTCTCCATGACGGCCAATCCCAGTGGATCACCTTGTCGAGCCGCAGCGGTGA
This sequence comes from Corynebacterium sp. HMSC069E04, assembly GCF_001813175.1. Classification (NCBI taxonomy): domain Bacteria; kingdom Bacillati; phylum Actinomycetota; class Actinomycetes; order Mycobacteriales; family Corynebacteriaceae; genus Corynebacterium; species Corynebacterium sp. HMSC069E04. The sequence continues at coordinate 151,574 of NZ_KV811696.1, forward strand.
TCTCCTCGCCGGAGGGGTTTAGCGGAAGGGCGGTATCATAGTCGCCGCGCAATTCCTCGCAGGTATCCGGCAATGCGGTGCCGGAGGCGTAACGCTCGAGGCAACCACGCTTGCCGCAGGAGCACAGGCGCCCACCCGGTGACACGACAAGGTGCCCAAACTCTGGTGCGGTACCGAAAGCTCCTCGGTAGATTGTGCCGTTAGTAAAAAGCGTGGCACCAATGCCGGTTCCCACGGCAAAAAAGACCCAGTCCTTCGCACCCCGTCCAGCACCGAAGCGCCATTCCCCCCAAGCAGCCGAGTTAGCATCGTGTTCTAGGCGAACCGGGATGTCCATACGGTTGCTGAGGATCTCGCGTACTGGGGCATCACGCCACGGCAAATGCGGTGCGAAACGAACGACTTCACACTCGGGATCCAAAAAGCCTGCGAGAGCAAGCCCCACGGCCTCGATGTCATGGGATGCGGCCAGATTGTCTACGCAGCGCACGATGTCATCTTCGAGTGTTTGCGCATCCGTGGCGGTGGGCACACTCAGCGAATCCACAATCTCTCCGGAGGGATCAATCACCGCAGCACGCAGGTTGGTTCCACCGATATCGAACCCGATGGTGAGGCCAGCGTGGCCGCCTTCAGCGGAGGGAAAGTGTTCAAGCATGACTAGTAGGATATACCGCGTCCTGCCCACGATCACATTCAAGAACCTCACGCAATCGTGCGCCCATAATCTCCCACGTCCAATGCTCTTCCACGTGGCGCCGTCCAGCTTCCCCCATACGGTGGGCGCCGGGGACGTCGCCAAGCAGCGTGCACAACGCTAGCTCAAGCTCCGGCACCGAGGAACCGCGCACAACTATGCCCGTCTCCGGCGTTACTGTCTCCGGCGCACCGCCGGAATCCCCTGCAACGACTGGTAGGCCCGCCGCCTGCGCCTCTAGGTAGACAATTCCCAGGCCTTCGACGTCGAGGCCGCCACCCCGGGTGCGCGCCGGCATGGCAAACACGTCGGCGGCGTGTAGCGCCATCCGCAATTCCGCCGTATCCCGTGCTTCCTGCACCACGGCGTCCGGGCAGTACAGGCGCGCAAGCTCACGCACAGTCGACTCATAACGACCGCGCCCGATGATGAGCAACTGGGCATCTGGAATTCGCGCGCGCACTTCCGGCATTGCGCGCAGCAGCTGGTCTTGGCCTTTCCGCGGGACCAGGCGGGAGATGCAGACGATGACCGGGCCTGGGCCTAGCCCGAAGTGCTCCCGTGCTGCTTGTTTCTCTTCCGTAGTAGCCGGGGTGAAATCCTCTAGGTTGACCGCCGAGGGCAGGTGCACCCACCGGGCACGCGTGCCGAACGCGGGCTCGAGCCTGTTGCGCGTGTACTCAGAGATATACGTGATGACATCGGCATTCTGACCGATTCTGCGCAAGGCTTGCCGCGCCAAGGGAAGCATGGACCACCCCACCTCATGCCCGTGCGTCGTTGCCACAATGCGGCTTGCCCCAGCCGCACGCGCGGACGGCGCCATAAGCGCCAGCGGAGCTGCAGCACCAAACCAGACTGTCTCAATGTTGTTTTCACGAATGAGCTGCTGCATACGACGAGCTGTGGCGGGCGTCGGCAACATAATGCTGCGTGGCCAGCGGACCACGGTATAGGGCAGCGTCGCGTCATACTCCGCGGCAGCGTCACTATCTTGAGTCGAGGCGAAGACCACGACATCCTGCGGGTTGAGGTTGGCTAGAAAATCTCGAAGATAGGACTGAATCCCGCCAATAGTAGGCGGGAAGTCATTGGTAACGAGGAGGGTGCGCGCCATAACCTAGTAACGAACGGCGCCTTGGACGGGCATGGAATTAAGCGGCACCACGGCCACGGGCACACCATAGGTGGAGGCGTGAACCACTTGGCCATCCCCGATATACATTCCCACGTGGGTCACGCCGGGATAGTAGCCCACGATGTCCCCTGGCTGCAGCTGATCCATCGGCACTGGAGTGCCACCGGCAAGCTGCGCCTGGGAGGTACGTGGAATGCTCTTGCCCATCTGTTGGTAGCTCCACACCATGAGACCCGAACAGTCAAAGGCATCGGGACCGGTAGCACCCCACCCATAGGGAGCGCCGATGCGGGTAAGAGCGGCCTCGACGGCGGCGGAGCCAGAGCCATCAGCCAACGCGGCTAAGTCAAGACCGGAAGACCCGCCGAAGTGCTGGATCCACGCCTCCCGCGCTTCGGGGCTGAGGCCATCAACGGTGACTTCTAGTTCCTTCTGTTGTTCCTCCAGCTCGGCCTTTTCCTTGAGAACAGTATCCCGCTGTTCCTGCAATTCATCACGCTTGCGGCGGGCTTCCGCGGCAGCATCGACAGCTTCCTGGTGCGCATCATCTGCGGCGGCAGAGGCAGCTACCATCGCAACTTCTTCACGTTTCGCAGCCTTGGACAACGCGCCCAGGTAGCCCATGCGCTCGACCGCGCTGGCGACGTCATTGGCGTTAAGAGCAGCCGAAACTGAGGTCGATGCAGCATTCCTGCGATAACGCTTTTGCGCGAGCGCATCGATGCGTTCCTGTTGCGCAGCTACCGCCGCGGAGGCGTCCTCGGAACTGCGGTGCGCTTCCTCGGCCTTGCGGTCCAACTCTTCAATGGCCTTCTCCGACTCGGCGAGCTCATCCTCAAGCCCCTTGACCTCTTCACCCTTGGCAGACACGCGCTGGGCGACGTCCGCCATACGCTCAATGAGGCCAGGGAGATCTTCAGGCTCCTGCGCTTGCGGGGTGCTTTCTTGCTGCTCCGGAGAAACCTCCTGGGACATAGCCGATGGTGAAAGGACGGCTACTGGAACGGTGCTCAAGGCAAGTGCAGCGACCGCACACGCAAGGCCACGACGCGACATGGGTACCCCCCGAAACTTAGAGAAGGTTAATAGCTGACTGGATCATACCCTCAGTCGAGCAAAAACATAACGGCTACAAGAATAGCCGAGCCCCTTCCCTACCCTCACCATCAACATGGCAAGAGCAGCGGAAGGGGTTGAAAAGACTACCCAGCGCGCTTAGAAGCGAACTGCGGAGTGAATCGGCATGTAGTGCAGGGAACGCTCGCCCACCGGGGTGCCGGAGTTCAGAGCGTCAATGATGGTGCCATTGCCAGCGTAGATGCCGACGTGGGATGCACCGGAGTAGTACACGATGATGTCGCCCGGCTGCAGCGCATCGAGGGACACCGGGGTACCGGCGGAAGCCTGCGCCTGGGAGGTGCGCGGGATGGACACGCCAGCCTGCTGGTAGGCCCAGGATGTCAGACCAGAGCAATCGAAGGCGCTCGGACCATTAGCACCGTAGACGTACGGGGAACCGATTGCGGAACGAGCGGCTGCGAGCACCTTCTCACCAACAGACTGGGACGGTGCCGGGGCCGGGGCTGCGGCGGCCGGGGTCTCAACAGCAGCGGCGTAGCCGCCACCCTGGTTAGCCTTGAAAGCCGGGATGTAGCGGTCAACGTTCGGCAGCTGCTGAATGTTCGGGACACTCTCCAGGCCGGCAACGTCGAAGCGGATGTCGGTGTTCGGAACGACAACCTCGGCGGCGTTGGCGGCTGCCGGGGTGACAACCGCTGCGGTTGCTGCGATAGCAGCGGTGGATGCAATGCGACGGGTGTTCAGGTTGCCCTGACGACGGTGCTTAGCCACGAATTTAAACTCCAAATCTTCCTGCGCGCCTACTTTTCTCCGCCAAGAGGACAACCTTGCGTTTATCTTCTCTGCAACGCGGATGAAAGCTCTGACCCAAGGGACGGGCCTAGTGTTCGACGATGACCCATTCCTGTAGAGCCATCTCCACTCGGCCCCCGAATTTTTAGGAGGGGCCAGACGCGGCGCTTAAATCTTCAGTTCGTATTGAGCACCGGTGATGTGTACACCGTGTCGGTAACTCAATGTCTCGAATAGGTTACGAAACCATCACAAGCAATGTCGAGTCAGAAACGCAAAACCGACTCCGTTACCGTCCTGTTATCAAATGGCAACCTAAACGACATAGTGCAAAATTCTTCCACTCCAATGCACAATAACTATCGCCGGAAGCTTGCCCTGAGCAGCGACATCAGGGCCTCAGGAACACGCGCAGCCCCCCAGACCATTGCCACACTACGCCAACAGAAAAGCTCCACAAAACTGGCTGTGTAACCTTCGTCACACCGCCGTAATGCGCTTTAACAAAAGCCCCATTTGACCCACCACCAACTCTCATCCGAGCTTCAAACGACACTAATCGCAGAAGGAAATCCGCCCTCCCAGGCCCGCACGCATTCCGCCTCCCATCACTAGCGAACAACGCTGATGCAACAGTAGCCATATATATAGAGAGAAGCACGGGAAGCACACTGTCCAGTCAGCAGGACGCTCAACGCAGCGACGATAATCAAGGGACTCAGCGTTCCATTCGAAATCAACTACTAAGAACGCGCGAAGCCGAAGAGAATAATGAACGCCGGGGCTTGCCGCTTGACTCAGTAGTTGGCGCGAACTTTTCCCTTGAAACTCTTCCGTCCGACGCCCCGCGCTCTATCTCGCGCGACGGTATCGCCGAAAGAACAGATTAGGGAATGCAAAAGGGCTCAACGGCCCTCTAGCCCTACTAGCACCCGCCAGCGGCCCGCATAAGCGGCAAGAATGAGAAAGCGTCCCGTCCATCGCATGGACGAGACTCACTGCTCTATATAGGTCACGCTCTACCCGCGCTACACACGCACAGATAGAAGGCCCCCTACCCCACTTACTTCGTGGAGATCACAGCTTGAGGGAAGCCAAGCAAGCGGAAGACCGCACATGCCTTTCGGGGGGCGGTAAGGAAAAGCCTGACGAGACTTCACCTAATACACCTCAAACAATAAAACGCTGAAAGCCCGCACCCTTCCCTATTATTCGGAAGGCGGTGCGGGCTCTGTGAGCGTGTTTCAGTGAGTGAAGGCGCTAGATGCGGCCATTCTCCTCGTCATCGCGACGGTTAGCCTCGTTGAGCTGACGGAACATCTCCGTCTCCTCAGCGTGGTTCTCGTGGCGAATCTCGTTGACGCGGGACACGATGGCCGGGTCATCGGTGGAGAAGATACCCTGCGTTTCGGAGTCAGCCAGACCAAGCTGGTTAAGCTGCTTCGGAACCTGGGCGCCAGCGTACTCGAGCGGAATCGGGTGGCCGTGGTCATCGACCGGGCCGAGCGGCTGGTGAACCTCGATGAAGGCACCGTTCGGCAGCTGCTTAATAACGCCGGTCTCAATACCGTGCTCCAGCACCTCGCGGTCGGAGCGCTGCAGACCAACGCAGATGCGGTAGGTCATGAAGTATGCAATCGGCGGCAGGACAATCAGACCGATACGGCCAACCCAGGTCATCGCATTCAGCGAGATCTGGAAGAAGTGTGCCACGTGGTCGTTACCACCAGACAGCGTTACCAGCAGGAAGAAGACGATGGCAGCCGCACCGATAGCGGAGCGAACCGGAACGTCACGCGGGCGCTGCAGAAGGTTGTGGTGAGCGTCGTCGCCCGTCAGCTTCTTCTCAATGAAGGGGTAGGCGAAGAGCAGGACAACCATCAGGCCACAGAGCAGTGCGACCCAGAATGCAGACGGAATGGTGTAGTTGCCGATGTAGAGCTCCCATGCCGGCATGACACGAGCAACACCGTCAGTCCACAGCATGTAGATATCCGGCTGGGAACCAGCGGAGACCTGGGACGGGTTGTACGGGCCAAGGTTCCAGATGGCGTTAATCGTCATCAGACCGGAGATAAGAGCCAGCACGCCGGCAACCATCATGCCCATGCCGATGGCCTTCGTGGCGAAGACCGGCATAATGCGGACACCGACAACGTTGTTCTCAGCGCGACCCGGTCCAGGGAACTGGGTGTGCTTCTGGAACCAGACCATGATGAGGTGCGCTGCGATGAGACCCAGGATGATGCCCGGGATAACCAGCACGTGCAGGATGTAGAAGCGGTCCAGCATCAGGTCGGACGGGAAGTCGCCACCGAAGATGGCCCAGTGCAGCCAGGTACCGATAATCGGCAGACCCAGGATGATGGCGGACATGATTCGCAGACCAACACCGGAGAGCAGGTCATCCGGAAGGGAGTAACCGAGGAAGCCCTCGACCATGCCCAGCAGGATCAGAGCGCAACCGATAATCCAGTTGGCCTCACGCGGGCGGCGGAACGCACCGGTGAAGAAAATACGCAGCATGTGGGCAATCATGGACATCATGAACATGAGTGCTGCCCAGTGGTGCATCTGGCGAACGAACAGGCCGCCGCGCACCTCAAAGGAAATATCCAGAGCCGTTGCATAAGCACGGGACATCTCGACGCCGTTCAGCGGAGTGTAGCCGCCGTCGTAGATGACCTTCGTGATGGAAGGATCGAAGAACAGCGCCAAGTAGATGCCGGTCAGCACCAAGATGATGAAGCTGTACAGTGCCATCTCACCGAGCATGAAGGACCAGTGAGTGGGAAAGACTTTGTTGAGCTGGGTACGCAGGACGCCGGCAGCGGAGTACCGCTCGTCCATGTTGTTACCCATCTGTGCAAGTTTGTTACTCATTATGACTTACGCTCCCAGAATGCAGGTCCGACGGGCTCGATGAAGTTGCCCTTAGCAATGAGGTAGCCCTCTTCGTCCACGTCAATCGGCAGCTGCGGCAGCGCACGGGCGGCCGGGCCGAAGACCGGCTTGCCGTAGTGCAGAGCATCGAACTGCGACTGGTGGCACGGGCAAAGAATGCGGTTGGTCTGAGCCTCGTACAACGAGGTCGGGCAACCAATGTGGGTACAAATCTTGGAGTAGGCGTAGTAATCGCCGTAGTGGAAGTCTTCCTGTCCCTTGCGCTCGATGGCCTTCTTGGCGTCATCGTTGCGCAGGCGGATGAGCATCACGGCGTTACGGTTGCCATGGATGGAGTGCATGTGGTTGGTGTAGACGTCCTTGTCCTCGGAGTACTCCGCACCATCATTGACATCCTCAGCAGCCAGCGGGAAGACAGTCTCCATACCACCGGCAGCGAGATCCTCCGGGCGAACACGCACCAGGCGGGTGACGCCGCGCGTGGTGTAGTGAGAGCCGGACTCACCCTCGTGCATCTCTGCGATGGTACCGGTGTCGCGAGCGAGATAGAGCTTGACGCCCTTCTCGTGCATGGTCCAGCCGGAGGTCCACAGGGTGCCATCACCGGTGTAGTCCAAGTCGTGGCGCTTCTTCCACGGGTTGTTGATAGCGCCGCCGAGCGGAGCGATAACGGTCAGGCCGAAGAGAACGCCGGCACCACCGAGCAGACCCTTGATGGTCTTACGACGACCCAGAGTCGAGGTGGTCCAGGAATCATTCAGCAGCGCGGTCAGCGTGCGACGGTCAACCTCATCAGAGGGGCCATCGTGACGACGCTGAACGGAAATCTCCTCGGGGAGAATCTTCTTGACGTACTGAACAATGGCAAAGCCCAGGCCCAGGATGCACAGACCAGAGGTCAGGCCAAGCAGCGGGGTGTACAGGGTGTGCCACCACAGGCCATCCTCACCCAACATCTTGTACTCCCACGGCCAGAAGAGGTACACGCCGAGGAAAGCGATACCCATCAGGACGGAGATGATCAGCCAGAAGGTGACATTGCCAGCAGCGCGCTTCTCAGCGGGATCGCCCTCGACTGGGAAGCGCTCCTTGCGGAATGCGACGGTGACATCATCCAGCTCGGTACCGAGCGCTGCGAGCTCGTCGTTGCTCATAGCATCGAGCTCTTTACGAGAGTAATTCTTCTTTACGTTACTCATGAGCGAGATCCAATCCACATAGCGGCAACGCACAGAAGGCTGATGCCGATGATCCACATTGCCAGGCCCTCAGCCACCGGACCGAGGCCGCCGAGCGACCAACCAGCCGGAGACGGGGTTTCCTTCGCAGACTTGAGGTAGGCGATGATGTCCTTCTTCTCATCTGCGGTCAGCTGACGGTCAGAGAACTTAGGCATGTTCTGCGGACCGGTCAGCATTGCCTGGTAGATCTCCTGCTCGTTGGCCGGGTCGAGCGGCGGCGCGAACTTACCGGAGGAAAGAGCGCCTCCCCTACCGGTGAAGTTGTGGCAGGACGCGCAGTTCATACGGAAGAGCTCGGAGCCCTTTGCTACGTCCTCGGCCTGGATCTGGCCGTTGTAGTTAGCGCCACGCAGGGACTCCTGCGCAACGGAGCCATCCTCGTCGTAGACGATGTCGGCACCGCCACCGTTGGCAGCGACGTAGGCGGCAAGCGCCAGGGTCTGCTGCTCGGTGTAGCGCGGAGTCTTGCGCTCAGCCTGAGCGTCGTTGGACATCATCGGCATACGGCCGGAGTGAACCTGGAAGTACACGGAGCCGGCGCCAATACCAACGAGGGAAGGACCACGGTCCTGGATACCCTGCAGGTTCGCACCGTGGCAGGTGATACAAGCGACTTCGTAGATGTCCTTGCCCTCTTGAACGAGTGCCTGGTCATCCTTTGCGGCGGTGGCCACCTGTGCGTCAGGGGTCAGGGCGGAAGCCAAGACACCTGCGCCAGTGAGCCCGATGCTCAATGCAAAGACGCCAGCAAGCGTGCGCCTCGCCTTGCGGCGACGGCGGGTCTTCTTAGCCGCGGCAGCGGTGTCTTCCACTGCGGCGGGCTGCTGGATGTTATCCATCATTTTCCTTTAGATAACTCGTACATGGAGATGAATGACTGTAGGCCGGCTATTCTCCGGCGACTACGGCCTACTGAACTAGGTAGATGACTACGAACACGCCAATCCACACAACGTCAACGAAGTGCCAGTAGTAAGACACTGCCATTGCCGCGGTGGCCTGTGCAGGCGTGAACTTGGAGCGAGCAATGCGCGCCAAGATAATTCCGAAGGCGATCAGACCCGCAGTCACGTGTGCCGCGTGGAAACCGGTCAGGATGTAGAAGACCGATCCGAAGACACTGGACTGAACAGTGAGACCTGCCATGATCAACTCTGTCCACTCGAACGCCATGATGCCCAAGAAGACAACACCCAACGCGATGGTTACCGAGTACCAGAGTCGGAGCTTGTAAACGTCACCCCTTTCTGCTGCAAACACGCCGAACTGAGAGGTCACGGAGGAAAGAACCAGGACACTCGTAATGAGGAAGCCCATGGGCACGTTGATGTGCGCCGTGTGCTCTGCCCAGTCACCCTCCTGGCCGTTCGCACGCGAGGTGAACCACATCGCGAACAGTCCAGCAAAGAACATCAATTCCTGAGACAGGAACACGATGGTGCCGACGCTGACCATGTTGGGTCGGTTCAGCGCGGCAACACGTGGTGCTGCCATACCTTGGTTAGAAACTACGCTCGTCACGCCTAACAGTATGGCTGGTCTGACCGCATAAGTCATCTCATTTCCCCCCGATTTTTTTGAGGCCACGACCTAGACCTTCACAGTTTTCACCCCGGACAGGAACTATAAATCTTCCAGGAAGTAGTCGGGAACTTTTTAGCGCGCTTTACGACGCCCCATCCCTGCAGGTAGTGAGTCTTGGCAACGCATGTTGTGAAGCCAGCAACAGGACAAGAAGAGGTACGGTTCGCCCGCAATCCGGCACGGGGCGGTCCTTCCCTAATGAGATAAATCACACCCACCCCCATAGGCGAAAGTGCAGGACTGCAACTTTCGGTTGACCCCCGTAAAAATGGCCGTTAACGTGCTGGAATTCTAAGCCCAGACCTCCAGGTACACGCTTTCGGCGGCCGCCTGCTTCCCCCAGCGCCCCACCCATAGCGATATTTTTTCGACTTGTTGGGAACTTTCCGCAACGCAGTACGACGCAGTCTTATCAACGACAAAACCTCCGCCACGAGGTGTGGCGGAGGCTTGAGAAGTCGTGACGCTAGAAAGCGCGGCAGAAAAGGTTAAGCCTTAGTGCTTTTCCTTCGGAAGGCCATACTGCAGAGACAGGCCGGTCACGGAGGTGACGAGCAGGACTGCGCCCAAGATGATCATCCAGAAGTAGAGGAAGATAATGCCTAGACCAAGAACTGCGATTGAACCGGTCATGCACAGCGGCCAGATGGAGCTGGGAGAGAAGAAGCCGAGAATACCAGCTGCGTCTTCAGTCTCCGCTTCTTCCCAATCTTCCGGCGCGATGTCGGAACGGTTATCGGTGAAGTGCAGGTAGCCACCCAGCATGAGGCAGAGCAGCATAGCGAGGACCATGCCCACGATGCCGACCCACTCGGTGCCGTACATGTAGCCATCATCCTTGACGTAGTTAACGCCAATGATGTAGACGATGAGCGACACGAAGAGGTAGGTCGCGATGGAATAAAAGACCTTAGATGTTGCACGCATTTTCTATCAGTTCCTTTTCTTATGCCGCCTCAGCGGTGTCGACAAAGTTGTCGGCATCGCGGGTGTCGCGCAGAGAGTTGAACGGAGCGGTGGTAACTGCGTAGGGCTCTTCACCGATGTGCTCGAGAGCCTCGGCGTTGGTTGCCTGCGGGTTCTCCTCACGGAACTTGAGGTACTCGTTGAAGTCTGCGCGGTCAACGACGCGAATCTCAAAGTTCATCATGGCGTGGTAGGTACCGCACATCTCAGCACAGCGACCAACGAAGGCGCCCTTTTCCTCAATCTTCTCTACCTGGAAGCGACGCTCCTGAGAGTTGTTCTCCGGGTGTGCGTAAGCATCGCGCTTAAACAGGAACTCCGGAACCCAGAAGGAGTGGGAAACATCGCCGGAGGCGAGGCGGAACTCAATCGGGGTGTCTACCGGCAGAACCAGCACCGGAACCTCTTCGGTGGTACCAACGGTCTCAATCTTGTTGAAGTTGAGGTAAGAGATATCGCCCATGGACTTACCGTGGATCGGGTTCGGGTTCTCAGTACCCTCCGGATCCATGGAAGATTCCTCAGCGAGCTTCTGGCGCTCAGCATCGGCACCATCGTAGTTCTCGCCATCAACCTTGTTCTCGGCGTAACCGAACTTCCAGTTCCACTGGAAAGCCGTGACATCGACGGTAACCTCAGGGTTCTTATCCAATGCCGTCACCTTCTGCTGTGCCTGAACCGTGAAGAAGAACAGGCCCATAATGATGAGAATCGGAATGATGGTCAGAGCCATCTCCAGCGGCACGTTGTACTGCAGCTGCTTGGGGAACTCGCCCTTACCAGCCTTCTCAGCCTTCTTCGCATTCCAGCGGAAGATAGCGGTGAGGAACAGACCCCACATAATGAAACCGATGATCCATGCAGCAACCCAGACCCAGATCCAGAAGTTGTACATCGAGGTCGCCTCAGGGGTCACGCCCTTCGGCCAACCCATACCAAGGAGGTTCTCAACGGCCGTCGGTGCTGCGACGTCACAACCCGCCAGAGCTAGACCGCCCAGAGCGATGACGCCCGCTAGGCCCGCCTTACGGCCGAGGTTGCGTTGCTTACGCTGTCCCACGTGTGTTCTGCCTTTCTGTGCACACAAACTTCTCGAATACTCACAGAGCATTCCTACCCAATCAGGATAGAGGATCCTGCCTGAATTTCAGACCTTTTCACTGGACTGATTAGACGCTGGCTCCGCTCTATAAATAGTGAACGTACGGGATGTTACCGGCCCACCTGCACAAGGTCACACCGACTACCCCACCCTCCCCCTACCCGCTATGACCCAATTCACAGAGCACATAGCTGTACATCATCCGAAAGTTCGCACCCTAACGGGGAGCGCGGCGCGGGGTTCGCAGATCCTCCAGATCCGGCCGTAAAGTGTGTCAAAGATGAAGCTTGATATATAAGGAGAAGCAAGTATATGTGCGGACTCTGCGCGCTACTGAGCGCCGATCGCAATGCCGCCCAGCACCTGGAGGCCCTCGAGCAATCCCTCCAGTGCATGCGCCACCGCGGCCCCGACGCTGCTGGCACCTGGCATGACGAGGATGCAGCCTTCGGCTTTAACCGTCTATCCATTATCGATCTAGAACACTCAAACCAGCCGCTTCGCTGGGGCCCTGAAGACAACCCCGAGCGCTATGCCCTCACCTTCAATGGCGAGATTTATAACTACGTGGAGCTGCGCGAAGAGCTTAGTGCCGCCGGCTATACCTTCAATACTGAAGGCGATGGCGAACCCATCGCCGTCGGCTACCACCATTGGGGCAAGGACGTTGTCGAGCACCTGCGCGGCATGTTCGGTTTCGTCATCTGGGATACCGAAACTCGGACCATGTTCGCCGCGCGCGACCAGTTTGGCATCAAGCCCCTCTACTACGCCACCACCGACGCCGGCACCGTTTTCGCCTCTGAAATGAAGTGCATCCTGTCGATGGCCGATTCGCTGGGTCTAGATCTCAGCCTTGATAAGCGCGCCATCGAGCACTATGTGGACTTGCAATACGTGCCTGAGCCGGAGTCCCTCCACGCCACTATTCGCCGCGTCGAGTCTGGCTGCACCGTAACGCTTCGCCCTGGCGAAAAAGTTGTATCGGAGCGCTACTTCAAGCCCCGCTTCCCCATTCAACCTGTGAAGCAGGGCGAGGAGCAGAAGCTCTTCGATAGGATTGCGCGGGCATTGGAGGATAGCGTCGAGAAGCACATGCGTGCCGATGTGACCGTCGGTTCCTTCCTCTCCGGCGGCATTGACTCCACCGCCATCGCAGCCTTGGCCAAGCGCCACAACCCGGACCTCCTCACCTTCACCACCGGATTCGAGCGCGAAGGCTACTCCGAGGTCGACGTCGCGGCCGAGTCTGCCGCCGCCATTGGTGTCGAGCACATCGTTAAGATTGTCTCCCCCGAGGAATACGCCGAGGCTGTTCCGAAGATCATGTGGTACCTGGACAACCCCGTGGCAGATCCCTCTCTTGTCCCCTTGTACTTCGTGGCCCAGGAAGCCCGTAAGCACGTCAAGGTAGTGCTGTCTGGTGAAGGTGCCGACGAGCTTTTTGGTGGCTACACCATCTATAAGGAGCCGCTCTCGCTAGCTCCGTTCGAGAAGATCCCCTCCCCGTTGCGCCGCGGCTTAGGCAACCTCTCACAGGTCCTCCCCGAGGGAATGAAGGGCAAGTCCCTGCTCAACCGCGGTTCCATGACCATGGAAGAGCGCTACTACGGCAACGCCCGCTCCTTCAACTTCGAGCAACTCCAGCGGGTGCTCCCGTGGGCCAAGCCGGAGTGGGACCACCGCGAGGTTACCGCTCCGATTTATGCGCAGTCCCAAGACTTTGACCCGGTAGCCCGCATGCAGCACCTCGACCTGTTTACGTGGATGCGCGGCGATATTTTGGTCAAGGCCGACAAGATGAACATGGCCAACTCCCTCGAGCTGCGCGTTCCTTTCCTGGACAAGGAAGTATTCAAGGTCGCGGAAACTATCCCCTACGACCTCAAGATTTCGCACGGCACCACCAAGTACGCGCTGCGCAAAGCCATGGAGCAGATTGTCCCGCCGCACGTACTGCACCGCAAGAAGCTGGGCTTCCCGGTTCCTATGCGCCACTGGTTGGCCGGCGATGAGCTTTATGGATGGGCCCAGGATCAGATCACGGAGTCTCAGACCGAGGACATCTTCAACAAGAAGGAAGTTCTGGAGATGCTCAAGGAGCACCGTGACGGAATCTCCGATCACTCCCGCCGCCTGTGGACGGTGCTGTCCTTCATGATTTGGCATGGCATCTTCGTGGAAGAGCGCATCGACCCGAAGATTGAGCAGCGCGATTACCCCGTGAAGCTCTAATAAAATAGAGAATAAAAATGAAGCCCTCGCCATATGGCGAGGGCTTCGACATATCGTCTATGTGACTTTAATTGAAGGAGTCACCGCAAGCGCAGGAACCGCCAGCGTTGGGGTTATCGATGGTAAAGCCCTGGGCCTCAATGGTGTCGGAAAAATCGATCTTGGCGCCAGTGAGGTAGGGGATGGACATCTTGTCTACGACGAGGTTGACGCCGCCAATGGAGTCCACCTTGTCACCATCCAGGGTGCGGTCATCGAAGTAAAGCTGGTAGCGCAAGCCCGCGCAGCCGCCCGGCTGGACAGCAATGCGCAGTGACAGATCATCGCGGCCTTCCTGATCAAGCAGGGACTTTGCCTTGGCCGCAGCGGCCTCGGTCAGGATTACTCCGGTTGCAGACGCGGGAGCGGTCATGATTTCTCCTCTTATGTTTACGGAATTTTTTCTGGAGCCCACCCTACCCCCTCATACAAGAGGAAGAAAGGATGCCTCACAGTTCACTAGTGGTTCACTGGTGCCCTGTTCCCTGACCACAACGCTATCTCCCGCGGGCCTATTCCCGTTATGTCCGCGCGACCTTGTACGCTAAACAGCGTGAAACTTCCGTGGCAAAAAGATGACAAGACTTCTTCCCCCGCCGAGCGCACCCCGGCGCCGGAAGAGCAACCCGCCGCCGAGAAACCGCACCGCAAGGGCTACACGCCGCCGAAAGGCCGCCCCACGCCTAAGCGTGATGCGCAGGAAATCGCCCGCGGCGTCAAGCGTGATCCCCGGGGAATGTCGGACGCGCAGCGCTACCAGCACCGCAAGGAACTCAAGGCTTCCATGTCTAAGGCAGAGTGGAAGGAATATAAGCGCAAGGAGCGCCAAGAGTCCCGCGAGCGCAACAAGGTGGCACAGGAGCGCATGGCCGCTGGTGACGAGCGCTACCTCCTCGCCCGCGATAAGGGCGAGGTCCGCCGCTACGTGCGCGATTGGGTAGATTCCCACCGCTTCATTAACGAGTGGGTCATGCCCTTTGCCATCGTGCTGCTGGTGCTCATGTTCGTCAGCACCCGGGACCCGCGCCTGTCCCAGATCATCTCGATTGGCGCCATGGCGGTCATCGTAGTCTTCGCTGTCGAGGGATTCTGGCTCGCGCGTAAGTGCAACAACGCAGTGCGCCTGAAGTTCCCCGGCACCACCGAGGCCGGTTTTGGTCTAGGGTTCTACGCGTACTCCCGCGCCTCCCAACCGCGCAAGTGGCGCACGCCGCGTCCGCAGGTGGAGCGCGGAGCTACCGTCTAAGCCGGAGGACACATGCCTGAATTCACCGCGGTTCCCCAGCTGCGCCCTTCAACCGCAGCTCAACCAAACCGCATGGCAGAGATTGCTGCATGGCTGGCGGCAGCGCAGGATTCTCCGCAGGCCACACCTCTTGAGCGGCCCCGGGCCATCGTCTTTGAAGACGCCCGGCCCACTGCCGAACGCACTGTCGACGGCGTGGGTATCACGCAGCATTCCCCCACTGATGAGGAACGGTGGCGCGATAATCTCCTCAGCGCTGCACAGCGGGCAGGGGCGGGCATCGACTTCGTCGAGTGCACCAGCGGCGACTCCGAAAACTCTGAACCGTACGACAGCACTACCGCCATGTCCCCTGCGGAGTGCGAGTCCTTCCTCAGCCTAGGCATGACCACGGCAGATCGGGAGATCGATTCCGGCGCCGACCTGCTCATCGCGTCCGCTTGTGGAATCGACACGGAGACCGTGGCCACCAGTGTTATGGGCCGGATCACCCACACCGAACCGGTAGCGATCGTGGGAACGAATACTCTCGCCAGCGGTATCACGGATGCGATGTGGAAGGCCCGCGTGAGCGTTGTGCGCGACTCCATGTTCCGTGCCCGCAACCTAGAGGGCTGGGAGGTCGTGCAGACCATCGGTTCCCCGGCTCTCGCGGCGTTGGTGAGCTTCATCGCGCAGGCCACGGCGCGGCGAACGCCGATGCTTATCGACGGCCCCCTGGCAGCCACCGCCGCCGTCCTAGCCGAGCGCACTGCGCCCGGTGTGAAGGGCTGGCTTCGCGCGGGAACCACCACCCCCGAACCGTCACACGCCCTCGCTCTCAAGGAGCTGGGGCTTAACCCACTGCTTGATTTAAACCTGAGTGAAGGTTTCCCCCTCGGCGCGCTCGCGGCCTTGCCGCTGGTGCAGCTGGCCGCCGAGCTCGCCTAGGCAGCCCACTTATTTAGCTTCAACCAGCGTGTGCAGCCAGCCGTGGGTATCCTCCACGGACCCGCGCTGGATGCCGGTGAGGCGCTCGCGCAGCGCCATCGTCGTGGCACCGGCCTCATCGTTGTTGATGTGGAAGTCGGTATCGGTGCCCATAACGTGGCCCACCGGGGTAATAACGGCTGCGGTTCCGCAGGCAAAGGCCTCCACCATGGCGCCGGAGGCAACGTCCTGCTCCCACTCCTTGTAGGTGATGCGGCGTTCTTCCACCTTCAGCCCCATGTCTTCGGCCACCTGCAGCAGAGACTTACGGGTAATACCCGGCAGCAGCGAGCCCGACAGCTCTGGGGTGACCAGGGTCTGGTTTCCCTCTTCGCCGTAGACGAAGGCGAGGTTCATGCCACCCATTTCCTCGATATAGGTGCGCTCGATAGCGTCCAGCCACACCACCTGGTCGCAGCCCTTCTCCGCTGCCTGCGCCTGCGCGAGCAGCGAAGCCGCGTAGTTGCCGGCGAATTTCGCTGCACCGGTGCCGCCGGGAGCGGCGCGTACATAGTCGGTGGACAGCCAGACGGACACCGGCTTGATACCACCGGAGAAATACGCGCCCGCCGGGGAGGCGATGACGACATAGCGGTAAGAATGCGCCGGGTGCACGCCCAGGGAGACATCAGTAGCGATCATGAAGGGGCGGAAGTACAGGGCTGCCTCGCCGCCAGCCTCGGGGACCCAGGCCTGGTCGACGTCGACAAGCTGGCGCAGGGATTCAATGAACTCCTCCTCTGGCAGCTGCGGCATTGCCATGCGCTCAGCAGAGGCTTGCAGACGCTGCGCGTTCTGCTCTGGGCGGAAGGTGGCGATGCTGCCGTCAGGCTGGCGGTAAGCCTTGATGCCCTCGAAGATGGCCTGGCCATAGTGGAAGACGGTAGAGGCCGGGTCCATACTGAACGGCGAGTAAGGGCGCACCTGCGCGTCGTGCCACCCCTTGTCCTCAGTCCAGTCAATCGTCACCATGTGGTCGGTGAAGTACTTACCAAAGCCCGGGTTCGCCAGAATCTCCTGCAGGCGCTCCGGGGAGGTGGGGTTATCAGTTCGCGTCACGGTGTAATTCAACATGCCTCACAGCGTACTCCCCAGACACCTATAGAAGTGCAGAAATGCCCAAGCGAAATACCGAGTGACATAGTCAGTCTTCGTGCACATTGCCCTTCCGCGTTCCACGTCATGGACACGGGTAGGGTGTGAGGAGTATCCCATTGTCATTTTCTCAAGGAGGACATCGTGGCTTCTTCCACGTTCGAACTGCCCGCACGCGGCTTATTCCCCACCGTTGAGTTGGCCAAGAAGGCCCCCAAGCAGGCGGACGCCCTGCTCATCGCTACCTTTGCTGGTGAGGAGGGGCTCGAGGTGCCGGGTACCTCTCTGCTCGGTTCCTCCGCGCTGCGCTCGACGTATGAGGCTCTCGCCGCCGTGGGCGCGACGGGTAAGGCCGGGGAGCTCGTGAAGGTTCCTGCCCCACAGAAGGCAGGTGCCGCCCAGGTCATCGCGCTGGGTTTGGGTGACGTTGAGGCGCTCGACGATGAAGCTCTGCGCCGCGCCGCCGGCAGCGCCGCTCGCGCTACTGCGGGCGTGGGCACCATCGTGACCACGTTGGCGGACTTCGGCGTTACGGCCGCCGTTGAGGGACTCATCCTCGGCGGCTATGCCTACCGCGGAATCCGCTCCACCGATCTCAAGGACAAGGAACAGCCCGCCACCTTCGTGGTCGTGGCCGATAAGTCTGTCTCCGAGGAATTCGAGGCAGCCCGCACCGTGGCCGAGTCTGTCTTGCTCGCCCGCGACCTGGTCAATGCCCCCGCCAACGAGCTTTACCCGGAGTCCTACGCCAACTTCCTTTCCGGCCAGGCCAAGGAGGCTGGTCTTGACGTCGAGGTTCTCGATGAAAAGCAGCTGGAGAAGCAGGGCTTCGGCGGAATCTTGGCCGTGGGCAAGGGCTCGGCCCGCCCACCGCGCTTGGTACGCCTGAGCTGGAAGCCCAAGAAGGCCAAGAAGCACGTGGCCCTCGTGGGTAAGGGCATCACCTTCGATACCGGCGGTATTTCCTTGAAGCCGGGCAATGGCATGTGGGACATGATTTCGGATATGGGCGGCTCCGCTGCCATGGCGGCCACCATCATCGCTGCGGCCAAGTTGAAGCTGCCGGTTCAGATCACCGCTACCCTGCCGCTGGCGGAGAACATGCCGGGCTCTGGTGCCACCCGCCCGGGCGATGTCATTACCCACTACGGCGGCCTGACCTCCGAGGTCCTCAACACCGACGCTGAGGGCCGCCTCGTGCTGTCGGACGCCATCGCCCGCGCCAGCGAGGATAAGCCGGACTACCTCATTGAGACCGCAACCCTTACCGGCGCACAGATCGTGGCGCTGGGTTCGCGCACCTCCGGCATCATGGGCTCCGAGGTTTTCCGCGATCGCCTGGCCGAAATCGGCCGCGAGGTGGGTGAGAGCGCCTGGGCCATGCCGCTGCTGGAAGAGCACGACGAGGAGATCAAGTCCCAGGCCGCGGACATCCGCAACATCAACGCTAAGCGTGAGGGCGGCATGGAATTCGCCGGTACATACCTCAAGCAGTTCGTGGGCGAGGGCATCGAGTGGGCCCACATCGATATCGCCGGCCCGTCCTGGAATGGTTCCGCCCCGCGCGGCTACACCCCGAAGCGCGCTACCGGTGTGCCGGTGCGCACCGTGGTGGCAGCGCTGCGCGAGATCGCAGAAGCCTAGATCAGAGCGTCGTCAATTCGGCCCTTCGTGTGAGCGGCTTTAGGCCGCTCACACTTCTTCGCCGGCGATGACGTAGTCCTCCTTGTCCGCCAGCGGGAGGACGGTGCCATCTGACATGGCGCGGTCGGTGACGAGCCCGTCATCGTCGACAAGCGCGACCTCGTTGTCTTCCTCACGCAGGCGGCGCAGGCCTTCCTTGAGCATGCGCCGGCCCACCTTGTGCAGCCCAGAGACCTGGGAGAAGTCCAAGGCCAAGCGCTTGCCGGAGAACTGGCGCTCCTCCAGCTCGTGGAGGATGGCTTCCGTGGCGGTGAAGTTGATATGACCCTGCAGGCGGATGATCGCCGTCTCCTCATCTTCATCAACGCTGCGTACTGGGTGCACACCGAAGCGGTTCTCTGTGGACATCAGGTGCAGACCCATGTCCGAGGAAAGCTCGCGGAAAATTGCGGTGCCGCGCACGCTATTTCCCTGCTCATCGAGGCGCGGAGAGAACGTCGCCACACCAATCTGGCCCGGCAGGGTACCGATGAGACCGCCGGATACGCCGGACTTCGCGGGGATTCCTACTTCCGTCATCCAGCGCCCAGCGCCGTCGTACATGCCGCAAGAGCTCATCACCGCCAGGGTCATGCGGCAAACATCGGCGTCTAAAATCTTCTCTCCTGTTACCGGCTGGCGCCCACCATTGGCCAAGGTCGCGGTCATGACAGAAAGGTCGCGCACATCGACCGACAGCGCGCACTGCGAGGTATAGGACAGTACGGCGTCGTGAGCATCGTCCTGAATGATGCCATAGGAGCGCAGCATGTGTGCGAGGGAGAGGTTACGCTCGGCATGCTCAAGTTCGGAGTCACACAGGCGCTTGTCGACGTCCACCTCGCGCCCCGCCAATTGGGATATGAAGGCGCGAATCTTTTCCACGCGGTCCTCCACGCTGGAGTCCACGCCGTTGATGAGCTGGTTGACCACGATGGCACCGGCGTTAATCATCGGGTTCACAGGGCGATGATCCTTGGCGAGGGAAAGCTCGTTGAAAGCCTGTCCAGAGGGCTCGAGGCCGACGACATCACGCACCGCGTCCAAGCCCAGCTCACTCAAAGCGAGGGCGTAGACGAATGGTTTTGAAATGGATTGGATGGTGAAGCGGTTTTCCGCGTCACCGGCGCTATACAGGTGGCCTGTCACAGAGCACAGAGCAACGCCCAACTGGTCTGGGTTTGCGCTGGCTAGTTCCGGGATATAGTCCGCGACTTCTCCGGAATCATGATCGTGAACGCCATCTAAGATTTTCTGTAAATAAAAAGGAATCGGTGTTTTCATCGCTTCCCAGGGTATAGAATTGCCCCGTATGACACCTGCACTCATCATTGTCGATGTCCAACATGATTTTTGCCCCGGCGGAGCCCTCGGCACCGAACGCGGCAACGAAGTTGCTGAGCGCATTGGCGCTCTCCAAGCCTCCTATGAAACTGTCGTAGCCACACAGGATTGGCATATCGATCCAGGCACCCACTTCTCCGAGAATCCCGACTTCGTTGATACCTGGCCCACCCACTGCGTCGCCGATTCTTATGGCGCCGCCATGCACGAGGCCATCGCACCCGCCCAGGCCTACTTCAAGAAGGGTGAGTACACCGCCGCCTACTCGGGCTTCGAGGGCGCGGCCGACGGTGTTCCCCTGGCAGAGTGGCTGCGTGAGCACAACGTCACCGCCGTGGACATCGTTGGCATTGCCACCGACCACTGCGTGCGCGCGACGGCTGCCGACGCCCTTCAGGAAGGCTTCACCGTGCGGGTTTTGGCGGACTACTGCGCGCCCGTCGACGAGGCCCGCGGCGCTGCCGCCCTGGAGGAACTGGCCAAGGCAGGCGCCACCATCGTTAGCGAATAAGCAACAGACGTTGTGGCTGTTTAGCTATCGCCCTGTTGATTCTGCTGCTGGCGCTGCTCAAAGCGTTCGCGGCGCTCGCGCTGCTCCTCCCGCTTGCGCAGAATGCGCTCTCGCTCGATGCGCTCGCGCATGCGCTGGGGATAGCCAGTCTCTTCGACGTCATACACATCGCAGCGCAGAAGCTTGGCCACCGCGTCAATCCCTTTGGGTCCACCAATGCGGCGGCGGATGAAGGCGCCGCTTTCATCAACCACGACGACCGACATCTCGTTGACCACGGTCTCCGGCTCCACAAATGCCTCAATATAAGCCCGCCCCTGCGCCCAAGCTTGGAGCTCCTGAGCGTCTTCTGCGCGAATGGTCTCCCCCGGCGCGCGGGGCGGGCGCAGTTGGGACTTAGAGCTATTGCGGCGGAAGGGGTTGAACATGGCTCTTTAGCCTACCGGAGGCCACCTTCGGCTTCTTCGTGCGGAGGTTGCCCCAATTCACCCCACCCATGCGCAGCTTTTATAAACACGCTGTAGAATCAATCACTAGCGTTTCACTAATTCCAACTTTCGAGGAGTCTTAACACTTATGGCACACTCTGTTGTGATGCCCGAACTGGGCGAATCTGTAACCGAAGGCACGATTACCCAGTGGCTGAAGTCCGTCGGTGACACCGTCGAGGTCGACGAGCCATTGCTCGAGGTCTCCACCGACAAGGTCGACACC
>NZ_KV811696.1:173013-173635 GCF_001813175.1 Corynebacterium sp. HMSC069E04
CTCCACCGACAAGGTCGACACCGAAATCCCGTCCCCGGTCGCCGGCACCCTCGTTGAAATCCTCGCCGAGGAAGACGACACCGTCGACGTCGGCGCCGTCATCGCCCGCGTCGGCGACGGCTCCGCCGCAGCCTCCGAGAAGCCCGCTGCCAAGGAAGAAAAGGCAGAGGAAAAGAAGGAAGAACCCAAGGCTGAAGAGAAGTCTGAGGACAAGCCGGCTGCTTCTGGTGACGCCACCGACGTAGAGATGCCGGAGCTTGGTGAGTCCGTCACCGAAGGCACCATCACCCAGTGGCTGAAGTCCGTCGGCGACACCGTCGAGGTCGACGAACCACTCCTCGAGGTCTCCACCGACAAGGTCGACACCGAAATCCCCTCCCCGGTCGCCGGCACCATCCTCGAAATCAAGGCTGAGGAAGATGACACCGTAGACGTGGGCGAGGTCATCGCCATCATCGGTGATGAGGGCGAGTCCGCACCGGCTGCTGAGGAGTCCGAGGATTCCTCCGAGAAGGCTGCTGAGACCCCGGACAAGCCTGCTGAGGACGCTGAGTCTGAGGCCCCGGCCGCTTCTGGTGACGCTACCGACGTGGAGATGCCGGAGCTTGGTGAGTCCGTCACC
>NZ_KV811696.1:173735-235035 GCF_001813175.1 Corynebacterium sp. HMSC069E04
AAGGAAGAGCCCAAGGCTGAGGAGAAGAAGCCTGCTGCTTCCCAGTCCTCCGAGCCGAAGACTTCTGAGACTTCCACCAAGGTCAACAACGGCGATAACGTCCCGTACGTGACCCCGCTGGTGCGCAAGCTGGCTGAGAAGCACGGCGTTGACCTGTCCACCGTCTCCGGCACTGGCGTCGGCGGCCGCATCCGCAAGCAGGACGTCCTGGCCGCTGCTGGCGAGGGCGAGGCACCGGCTTCCTCCGCTAGCGCTTCCTCCAGCAACCCGCGTGCTCGCTGGTCCACCAAGTCCGTGGATCCGGAGAAGCAGGAGCTCATCGGCACCACCCAGAAGGTCAACCGTATCCGCGAGATCACGGCGTCCAAGATGGTTGAGGCCCTCCAGATCTCCGCTCAGCTGACCCACGTCCAGGAAGTCGATATGACCGCCATCTGGGATATGCGCAAGCAGTCCAAGCAGGCGTTCATTGACAAGTACGAGGCCAACCTCTCCTTCCTGCCGTTCATCGTGAAGGCAACCGTCGAGGCTCTGGTCTCCCACCCGAACGTCAACGCGTCCTACAACCCGGAGACCAAGGAGATGACCTACCACGCTGACGTCAACGTGGCCATCGCCGTAGATACTCCGCGCGGCCTGCTGACCCCGGTCATCCACAAGGCTCAGGAGCTGACGCTGCCGGAGATTGCCCAGAAGATCGCCGAGCTGGCTGACAAGGCACGCAACAACAAGCTCAAGCCGAACGATCTGACCGGTGCAACCTTCACCGTGACCAACATCGGCTCCGAGGGCGCCCTGCTGGATACCCCGATTCTGGTTCCGCCGCAGGCCGGCATCCTGGGCACCGCCGCTATTACCAAGCGCGCGGTCGTCGTCACCGAGGACGGCCAGGACGCGATTGCTATCCGCCAGATGTGCTACCTGCCGTTCACCTACGACCACCAGGTGGTCGACGGTGCCGACGCTGGTCGCTTCATCACCACCATCAAGGACCGCCTCGAGACCGCTGATTTCGAAGCCGACCTTGACCTCTAAGTCTTTACAAGGCTCCAACTCTTAAGAGGCTGCTCCCCCGCCACTGCGGCGGGGGAGCTTCGTCGTTGTGCGCGCTGCTTCTCTCCTCCAACGCCGCACAGCGGCCCAGGGCGGCCCAGCGACAAGCGCTCTCATGCCAGCACCCCGCCTACCTGACGAAAGTTGCCGCAGATGCTGCGGCGAGTTCAATAACTTTGGCAGATAGGCGCCTTCCGAGCCCCGCTGCTCCATTTCCATGCCTAACTGTGACTCAGCACACTAGACTGTGGCGCATGGTTTCTCAGAAGTGGTTCCGCGTCGCTTTAGGCATGTTCCTCGTCGCGTGCGGCGCCAATCTTTTCGCCCCTATGGTCGTGGTCTACCAAGTCACCACGGATCTGGGAGTTCTGCAGACGACCTTCCTCTTTGGCATTTATGCCCTCGGCATCATGGTGGCTCTCTTCATTGGCGGCCCGCTTTCGGATTCGCTGGGGCGCCGCGCCGTCATGCGCCCAGCCGTCCTCACCACCACTGCTGGCTCACTGGTCTTCCTCGCTGGCGCAGGCGGCGCCTTCCTCCCCTTGTTGATTGGCCGCCTGTGTGCCGGGGCTGCGGTGGGACTGGCCATGTCTTCCGGCGCTGCGTGGATCAAGGAGCTCAGCACCCACCTCAGCGTGGGCGCCAAGCGTTCATCCGTCGCTCTGTCGGCCGGCTTCGCCTCCGCGCCTGGAGTCGCTGGCATCGCCGCGGAATTCCT
This sequence comes from Corynebacterium sp. HMSC069E04, assembly GCF_001813175.1. Classification (NCBI taxonomy): domain Bacteria; kingdom Bacillati; phylum Actinomycetota; class Actinomycetes; order Mycobacteriales; family Corynebacteriaceae; genus Corynebacterium; species Corynebacterium sp. HMSC069E04. The sequence continues at coordinate 175,507 of NZ_KV811696.1, forward strand.
TCCCTGGCCCACCGTCCTGCCTTATCTATTACACATCGCACTTGCCCTCGTCGTGGTCCCACTCGTGTGGACGGTGCCCGAAAAGCGAACCAGAACACCGCAGACGCAGCGGCGCGCCTTCATACCGACAAGCCTGATTACTCCTAGCTACCTACCCGTCGTGGCCTACGCGCCGTGGGTCTTCGGCTCCGCCACCACCGCTTTCGTGTTCCTGCCCGCACAGCTCAGTGAGCATCTGCGCCACCCCATTCTCATCGCCGGATTGTGTGCGCTGCTCACCATGGGCAGCGGCGTGGTCATCCAACAGCTGGCGGGACGTATCCGGGTTAACGCCTTCCACGGCATGGTGCTGGCCGCACTAGGCATGGTGCTGTGTCTCATCGTCGTCGTGTCAGCACACCACGGCTGGGCAGTATTCCTCCTGCCTCTCGCAGCCATTATCATGGGTAGCTCCTATGGAATTGGCATGCTCAGCGGGCTCGCAGAAACCCAAGCCATCGCCGACCCAGCGGAGCTCGGGGCAGCAACGGGGGTGTTTTATTCGCTAACTTATCTAGGCTTCTTTGCCCCCTTCATCCTCTCCCTTTTGGGCCCTATCACAGGCTATTCCACCGCCTTCATCATTGGACTCGCGGTCGCGGCGCTGACTGCCGTGCCGCTGCATCTCCGAATCAGGGGTAACCGGGGTTAATGTCATGGCATACGCCTTATACTTGGGGCAGTTTAGGTCACACAAACTAACGCCACGAAGGAGATTCACCATATGGATTTCATCTCTCGTCACCTCGGCCCGGATGCAGCCGAGCGTGAGACGATGCTCAAGGCAGTGGGCTACGACAGCGTGGACGCGCTTGTCGATGCTGCCCTACCGACCTCCATCCGCGCCACCGAGGCGCTCAACCTCCCGGAGGCTTTGAGCGAAGATGATGCGCAGGCGAAGCTACGCGAGTACGCCTCCCAGAACGTCGTGCTGAAGTCCTTCTATGGCCAGGGCTACTCCGATACCCTCACCCCGGCGGTCATTCGCCGCGGCCTGCTGGAGGATGCCGGCTGGTACACCGCCTACACGCCCTACCAGCCGGAGATTTCGCAGGGTCGTCTCGAAGCCCTGCTGAACTTCCAGACCATGATTGAGTCCCTGACCGGCCTTCCTATCGCCAACGCCTCGCTTCTCGACGAAGCCTCTGCCACCGCCGAAGCCGTCGGCCTGATGGCCCGCGCGGTCAAGAAGGGCCGCCGCGTGCTGTTGGATTCGCGCTTGCACCCGCAGGTGCTGGCCGTGGCCGCCGAGCGCGCCCGGGCCATCGAGCTGGAGGTCGAGATTGCTGATGTCCGCGATGGCATCGTCGGCGAAGACCTCGTCGGTGCAGTTCTGGCCTACACGGGAACCGAGGGCGATATCGTCGACCCTCGCGCCGCCATCGAGGAGCTGCACACCCGCGGCGCCCTAGCTGCCGTCGTGGCTGACCCGCTGTCGCTGCTCCTTCTGGAAGCCCCGGGGTCGATGGGGGCAGATGTTGTCCTCGGCTCCTCGCAGCGCTTCGGTGTCCCACTCTTCTTCGGCGGCCCGCACGCAGCCTTCATGTCCGTCACGGATAAGCTCAAGCGCCAGCTGCCGGGCCGCATCGTGGGCGTGTCCAAGGACGCTGCCGGCCGCCCCGCTTACCGCCTGGCGCTGCAGACCCGCGAGCAGCACATCCGCCGCGAGCGCGCCACCTCCAATATCTGTACTGCCCAGGCCCTCCTGGCCAACGTGGCCTCCATGTACGCGGTCTACCATGGCCCGAAGGGGCTGAAGGAAATTGCCCAGCGCGTGCATGACCGCGCTTCTGCTTTCGCCGCGGCAGTCACCGGCGCAGGCAAGGAGATTGTCTCCCGCGACTTCTTCGACACCGTCACCGTCACCGGCGTGGATGCCGCCGCTATCAAGACCCAGCTGCAGGAACAGGGCTACCTGGTGCGCGTCATCGGAGCGGATAATGTTTCTGTTTCCTTCGGCGAGTCCGCCACCCTTGAGGACGTCAACACCTTGGCCGCTGCCTTCGACGCCGCGGACTCCGCTGCGGCGACCGCCGCCTCTTTCGAGATTCCGTCCTCCGTCCAGCGCTCCGAGGAGCCGCTGCAGCACGAGATCTTCAACTCCATCCACTCCGAGACCCAGATGCTGCGCTACCTGCGCACCCTGGCGGATAAGGACTTAGCACTCGACCGCACGATGATCCCGCTGGGCTCGTGCACGATGAAGCTCAACCCCACCTCCGCCATGGAACCCATCTCTTGGCCGGAGTTCGCGGGCATTCACCCCTATGCCCCGGAGGAAACCACCGCTGGCTGGCGCGCGCTGATCGACGAGCTCGAGTCCTGGCTCGCCGAAATCACCGGCTACGCACAGGTTTCCATCCAGCCCAATGCTGGTTCCCAAGGCGAGCTGGCAGGCCTGTTGGCCATCCGCCGCTACCACGTGGCCAACGGCGACCACGGCCGCGATGTCATCCTCATCCCGGCCTCGGCACACGGCACCAACGCCGCGTCGGCGACGTTGGCCAACCTGCGCGTTGTAGTGGTCAAGACCGCTGACGATGGCTCCATTGATGTTGCTGATCTCGATGCCAAGCTCGAGCAGCACGGTGAGCACGTCGCCGGCATCATGATTACCTACCCCTCCACCCACGGCGTCTTCGACCCGGAAGTGCGCGAGGTCTGCGACAAGGTCCACGCGGCAGGCGGCCAGGTCTACATCGACGGCGCGAACATGAACGCGCTGGCCGGTTGGGCCCGTCCGGGTGCTTTCGGTGGCGATGTCTCCCACCTCAACCTGCACAAGACTTTCACCATCCCGCACGGCGGAGGTGGCCCGGGCGTGGGCCCGGTGGGCGTCGCCAAGCACTTGGTACCTTTCCTGCCGACGGATGCCAACGATCCCCAGCTGGACCCCACACAGCCGGCCGCAGAAGGCACCGGCGTGCCGTCCACCGCATCGCGCTACGGCTCGGCCGGCGTGCTGCCGATTTCCTGGTCTTATCTGGCCATGGTGGGCTCGCAAGGACTCACGGAGGCCACGAGCCATGCCATCCTCGGCGCGAACTACCTAGCGCAGAGCCTGAAGGATTCCTTCCCCGTTCTCTACACGGGTAATGCCGGCCTGGTGGCGCATGAATGCATCTTTGACCTGCGCGAGCTGACCGACGCCTCCGGCGTCACCGCCGCTGATGTGGCCAAGCGCCTCGTGGACTACGGCTTCCACGCGCCGACCCTGTCCTTCCCGGTGGCCGGCACCCTCATGGTGGAGCCGACCGAGTCCGAGGACCTAGGTGAGCTGGACCGCTTCATCGAAGCCATGCGTTCCATCCGCGCCGAAATCCAGGAGATCATCGACGGCAAGGTGGCCTACGAGGACTCCGTCATCCACCACGCGCCGTTCAACGCCGAATCCGTCGCTGCCGACGAGTGGAACTATGCCTTTAGCCGCCAGCAGGCTGCCTACCCGGTGACCTCCCTGCGCGCTAATAAGTACTTCCCGCCGGTACGCCGCATCGACGAGGCTTACGGTGACCGCAACCTGGTGTGCACCTGCCCGCCGCCAGAGGCTTTTGACTACTCCGACGACAACCAGGAGGTTTAATCAATGACTGACTACCTGCACTCCCCGTTGCATGCCGAGCACGAGAAGCTCGGCGCTACCTTCACGCCCTTCGGGCCGTGGGAGATGCCGCTGAAGTATGACAACGAGCTTGAGGAGCACCGCGCGGTGCGTAATGCCGCTGGTCTCTTCGACCTCTCCCACATGGGTGAAATCTGGGTCAACGGCCCGGACGCCGCCGATTTCCTCTCCTACTGCTTCATCTCCAACCTCGCCACCCTCAAGGAGGGCAAGGCAAAGTACTCCATGATCTGTGCTGAGGATGGCGGCATCATCGATGACCTCATCACCTACCGTTTGGAGGAAACCAAGTTCCTCGTCGTGCCCAATGCCGGCAACGCCGACACCGTGTGGGAGGCGCTTAACCAGCGCGCAGAGGGCTTCGACGTGGACTTAAAAAACGAGTCCCGCGACGTGGCGATGATTGCTGTCCAGGGGCCGAAGGCGCTGGAGATCCTCGTCCCGTTGGTGGAGGACACCAAGCAGCAGGCCGTGATGGACCTGCCCTACTACGCCGCGATGACCGGCAAGGTGGCCCGTAAGTATGCCTTCATCTGCCGCACCGGCTACACCGGCGAGGATGGTTTCGAGCTCATCGTCTACAACTCCGATGCCCCGGAGCTGTGGGAAGAGCTGCTCAAGGCCGGCGAGGAATACGGCATCAAGCCCTGCGGCTTGGCAGCGCGCGACTCCCTGCGCTTGGAGGCTGGCATGCCGCTCTACGGCAACGAGCTCACCCGCGATGTCACCCCAGTGGAGGCCGGAATGTCCCGTGCCTTTGCCAAGAAGGAGCAGGATTTCGTGGGCGCTGAGGTGCTGCGCCAGCGCGCTGAGGAGGGCCCGCAGGCCGTTATCACCGGACTTGTCTCCTCCCAGCGCCGCGCCGCCCGTGCCGGCTCCGAGGTCTACGTGGGTGAGAACAAGGTGGGCACGGTGACATCTGGCCAGCCCTCCCCCACCCTGGGGCACCCGGTAGCACTCGCGCTCATCGATACCGCCGCTGGACTCGAGCCGGGTGCGGCCGTCGAGGTGGACATCCGCGGCAAGCGCTACCCCTTCGAAGTCTCCGCGCTGCCCTTCTACAAGCGCGATAAGTAAACTCCACTACTGAAGTCAACTACCGAAAGGACACCCCTTCTCATGGCTAATCTTCCTTCCGATTTCTCCTACTCCGAGGACCACGAGTGGATTAACGCCACCGCTGACTCCGTCGTTGGTTCTACCGTCCGTATCGGCATCACCTCCGTGGCCACCGACCGCCTGGGGGAGGTCGTCTTCGCTGAGCTGCCTGCCGTGGGCGATACCGTCGAGCACGGCGAGACCTGCGGCGAGGTCGAGTCCACCAAGTCCGTGTCTGACCTCTACTCCCCGGTCACCGGCACCGTGACCGCCGTCAATGAGGGCGTGCACGATGACTACGCAGTCATCAACAACGATCCCTTCGGTGAGGGCTGGCTCTTCGAGGTCGAGGTCACCGAGGCCGGCGAGCTGATGACCGCCGACGAGTACGCCTCCGCCAACGGCGTCGATTAAAACAACGCTTGAGCAGCGCACACTCAGCCCCTTTCTGGCTGAATCTTCGCGGGGTTTAGGATTGGGTTCATGACTGCTCCCCGCGAACCTTTCTTTCCCGCTGATCGCTCCATCCGCGCGTCCGATAAGCCACTGGAGATCCGCCGCTTGGGCCGCATGGGCTACCAAGAGGCCTGGGATCTGCAGGCCGAGCTCGCGGCGGCGCGGGCGGCGGGTACGCAGGGTGATGTCATCCTCGTGGTGGAGCACCCCAACGTCTACACCGCCGGCAAGCGCACGCAGCCGGAGGATATGCCTGATAATGGCCTACCGGTCATTGATGTAGACCGTGGCGGGCGCATCACCTGGCACGGCGAGGGCCAGTTGGTGGTCTACCCCATTATCAAGCTGGCCGAGCCGGTAGACGTTGTCGATTACGTCCGCCGCCTTGAGGAGGCCATCATCCAAGCCGTCCGCGAACTCGGTGTGAGCACCGCTGGGCGCATCGATGGTCGCTCTGGCGTATGGGTTCCTTCCACCACCCAGGCTGCCGACCCAGCCGCCCCGAAGCGCGACCGTAAGCTCGGTGCGTTGGGTATTCGTGTGACCCGCGGCGTGACCATGCACGGCCTAGCGCTCAACTGCACCAACACCTTGGAGTACTACGAGCACATCGTGGCCTGTGGCATCGATGATGCGGATGTATCCACGCTGTCGCTTGAGCTGGGCCGCCCGGTGTCTATGGAGGAGGCAGAAGCGCCGCTTCTCGACGCCCTCCTCAAAGCCCTCTCCGGCGAACTCACCGTGGCCGACCACACCTTTGCCTCGGCCCCTGATCCCATCAAAGTGGCCAACGAGAAGGCCCGCAAAGCCGCGCAAGAAAAATAGCGGCTACCCTCGGTGGAATAAAGCAACCACCCGCAGGGCTTGTATTAGAAAGAGCTAGTTCAACACCTAAAGTGAGGTTTCGTGACTGTTAAGCCTGAAGGACGCAAGATGCTCCGCATTGAGAAGAAGAATGCGGAGTCTCCCATCGAACAGAAGCCGCGTTGGATCCGCAACCAGGTTCGCACCGGCCCTGGGTATGAGGACATGAAATCTCGCGTGTCTGGTGCTTCCCTGCACACCGTGTGTCAGGAGGCTGGCTGCCCCAATATTCATGAATGCTGGGAATCGCGTGAGGCTACCTTCCTCATCGGCGGCGACAAGTGCACTCGCCGCTGTGATTTCTGCGATATCGCTACTGGCAAGCCGGCGGAATTGGACCGCGACGAGCCGCGTCGTGTGGCAGAGAGCATCCAAGAAATGGATCTCAACTACACCACCATTACGGGTGTTACCCGCGATGATCTGCCTGACGAGGGCGCCTGGCTCTACGCCGAGGTGGTGCGCAAGATTCATGAGCTCAACCCGCACACGGGCGTGGAGAACCTCACCCCGGACTTCTCAGGTAAGCCTGACCTGCTCCAGGAGGTCTTTGAGGCCCGCCCCGAGGTCTTCGCTCACAACCTGGAAACCGTGCCGCGCATCTTCAAGCGCATCCGCCCGGCCTTCCGCTATGAGCGTTCACTCGACGTCATCCGCCAGGCCCACGACTTTGGCTTGATCACCAAGTCCAACCTCATCCTGGGCATGGGCGAAACCGCAGAGGAGATCGAGGAAGCACTGCGCGACCTGCGCTCGGCAGGCTGCGACATCATCACGATTACCCAGTACCTGCGCCCTGGTCCGCGCTTCCACCCGATCGAGCGCTGGGTGCGTCCAGAGGAGTTCGTGGAGCACTCCAAGCTGGCCAAGGAGCTCGGCTTCGGCGGCGTCATGTCTGGCCCGCTGGTCCGCTCCTCCTACCGTGCTGGCCGCCTCTACGTGCAAGCCATGGAGGCACGCGGTCTCGAGCTTCCGGAGAACCTGAAGCACCTGGCGGAGACTTCCCAGGGCGCTACCGCCCAAGAAGCTTCCACTCTGCTGGAGAAGTACGGCCCCTCCGAGGAGACCCCAGTGACGACCCGCATGGTCAAGACCCCAGCCGGTGCAGCGAACCGGAACTCGGCGGCGTCCACCATTCGCTAGTTCGATTCTCTTTTTCACCCTCTGACCTCTAAAGTAGGAGCCATGGCTAACGACGACAAGGCATCGCTCAAGGAAGCGAAGAAGCAAGAGCGGGCAGCCAAGCGCGCCCAGCGCAAGCAGAACTGGTCACAGATGTGGCAAGCGTTCAACATGCAGCGCAAGCAGGACAAGGCTCTCATCCCCATCATGCTGGCTGCATTCTTGGGTGTGGGCTTGCTCTTCTTCCTTATCGGCCTGCTCTTCAACGGCCAGTGGTTCATGCTCATCATCGGCTTGGGCCTTGGCGCAATGCTCGCTATGTTCCTGTTCACTCGCCGCCTCGAGCGCGACATGTACAAGAAGGTGGAGGACCAGCCTGGTGTCGCCGGCTGGGCTTTGGAGCAACAGCTGCGCAACACCGTGGGCGTGGTGTGGAAGGTCAAGCCGGGCGTGGCGGCGACCCGCCAGCAGGATCTGGTGCACCGCGTGATTGGTAACTCGGGCGTCATCTTCGTCGTCGAAGGTGACCGCAAGCGCGTCGCCCCTACTCTCAACCGTTTGAAGAAGCGCGTTGACCGCCTAGCTGGCGGCGTGCCGGTCTACGAGGTCTTCGTGGGCAGCGGTGAGGATGAGGTGCCGGTGTCCAAGCTGCGCACTCACATCATGAAGCTGCCGCGCAACTACAATAAAAACGAGACCTACGAGAACATTCGCCGCATCGAGGCCATGGATGATCTGCCGGGTACTACTCCGGGTCTGCCGAAGGGCCCGATGCCCCGCCAGGCTCAGAACATGGCGGGCATGAACCGCCGCATGCGCCGCATGCAGGAGCGCAAGGGCGGCAAGTAAGCATCCCCGCTCCATGCTAAAGGGGTCCCTTCCGAGATTCTCGGAAGGGACCCCTTTTTTTTTCATTGGCTTTAAGGACGTCCCTGGGCCTTGTTCCCTGCATTGGCCACAGCAGAATCTTCTGCTCAGCAAGCACCTTCTACTTGGCATCTCCCAAACGGCGTCTTTAGCCCTGAAAACGCCATTTGTACAGCCTAAATGGCGTTTTTAATCCTAAAAACGCCATACAACAGATGCCTTTTGCCAGACGCCTTTTACCAGGTGCCATTTGCCAGATACCGTTCGCTGAAAGCCATCTGACCCCATACCCCGCGCGCAGCTTGTAGTGGATACGACCGGCTGGCGCTGAACAAGCTTTAGGCCATGATGACGGCGGTGCCGGTGGCGCGGTCGTGGAGGCCGCGGCCGTCGGCATCGACCATCGCTGCGGGGAAGAGCACAGCAGTCAGCAGCGTGCGGACCGCGGCCCGCCACAAACCGACAGAGGTACCCGGCACGTCGAGGCGGGCCACGCCCATACCCAGCATGGCCATTCCCGGGGTGCGAGCGAAGAGCCATCCGCACACGATGCCCATGACTACCCACACTGCATAACCCAAGAAGGCTGGGCCGCCGAGCGAATCCGTAAAGAGCTCAAGAAGATTGGCAATGATCATCGCCAAGATCCAGTCAATGAGCACGCCAAGAGTGCGCCGCATTACAGAAGCCAGGGCACCTGGCCCCTCCTTGGGCAAGCCCATTGTTTGCCCAGGCCACTGCCCGTGCTCAAAGCCGTCGTTGTTATCTGCCATGTTCACCAATCTAGCCGTCGGCTCCGCGAAGCAGAAAATTTACATCTAGGTGCCCCAGGCACCCCAGTGAAGCAGCCAATACCTGTAAACTAGTCGGGAGTACTACACGTCAACCAACAGGAGACCACCGTGTCCTTTGAGACAATCCAGGACGTCATCACATTCATCAAGGAAGAGGACGTCAAGTTCGTTGACATCCGGTTTACGGACGTCCCCGGCACTGAGCACCACTTCTCTATTCCGGCCGAGGAATTTACTGAGGACGCAGCTGCCGAGGGCCTCGCCTTCGACGGCTCTTCCATCCGCGGATTCACCACCATCGATGAGTCCGATATGACGCTGCTGCCGGATCCGAAGACCGCCTTCGTGGATCCTTTCCGCACCGCGAAGACCCTGAACATCAAGTTCTTCGTCCACGACCCGTTCACCCTGGAGCCTTTCAGCCGCGACCCGCGCAACATCGCGCGCAAGGCTGAGGAGTACCTCGCCTCCACCGGCATCGCGGATACCTGTAACTTCGGCGCCGAGGCTGAGTTCTACATCTTCGACTCGGTTCGCTACGGCACCGACGTACATAATGGCTTCTACGAGGTTGATACCGATGAGGGATGGTGGAACCGCGGTTCTGAGACCAACTTCGACGGCACTCCGAACACCGGCTTTAAGACCCGTGTGAAGGGCGGCTACTTCCCTACGGCACCCGTCGACAAGCACGGCGAGGTCCGCGATGCCATGGTGGAGCAGCTGCAGAAGGCAGGCTTTGTTATCGAGCGCTTCCACCACGAGGTGGGTAGCGGCCAGAACGAGATCAACTACCGCTTCAAATCCCTGCTGCACGCGGCTGATGATATTCAGACCTTCAAGTACATCATCAAGAACACCGCTGAACAGTTCGGTAAGTCCGTAACCTTCATGCCGAAGCCGCTGGCCGGCGATAATGGTTCCGGTATGCACGCCCACATGTCCCTGTGGCAGGACGGCAAGCCGCTCTTCCACGATGAGGCTGGCTACGCCGGTCTGTCTGATATGGCTCGCTACTACATCGGCGGCATCTTGACCCACGCACCGGCTGTGCTGGCGTTCACTAACCCCACTCTGAACTCCTACCACCGTCTGGTTCCGGGCTTTGAGGCACCGATTAACCTGGTGTACTCGCAGCGCAACCGCTCGGCTGCTATCCGTATCCCGATTACCGGTTCTAACCCGAAGGCCAAGCGCATTGAGTTCCGCGCGCCGGATCCGTCGGGCAACCCCTACTTCGGCTTCGCTGCCATGATGATGGCAGGCCTCGACGGCATCAAGAACCGCATTGAGCCGCACGCTCCGGTGGACAAGGACCTCTACGAGCTGCCGCCGGCAGAAGCTGCGTCCATCCCGCAGGCGCCGACCTCCCTGGAGGCCTCCATCGCAGCGCTTGAGGAGGACAACGAGTTCCTCACCGAGGGTGATGTCTTCTCCGAGGACCTCATCGAGACCTACATCAACTACAAGCGCGAGAACGAGATTGCGCCGGTCCGCCTGCGCCCAACGCCGCAGGAATTTGAGATGTACTACGACTGCTAAAGGATTTTTGGGTTTCTGACCTCTTCTTTTAGCACTCAGTACAAAGAAACAACCCACGGTTTCCTTCACGGATTCCGTGGGTTGTGTCATGTTGAGCCCGGCGCGCGGGAGCCCAATGGCGCAGCTTCTGAAACTAGCTAAAGGGGCTACCGGCTACGCAGGCTAATGCAGGCTAATGTTCCACCGACTAATGAAGGCGCCCTAATTCAGCGAAGATACCCGAATTAAAGTTGAAAGCCCGCTCTGCCTCCGAGAGCATAGCTTCACGCTGTTCAACGTTTAGCTCCAGGCTATCCACGCGCTCGCGGTATCCCGTACGATAAGGCGGGATTTTTCCAATCGAAGTGAAGTCATAGAAGTTCAGTGCCTCAGGAGGAACTCCGTAATGGGCTCCCAAACGCGCTGCAATCACCTGCCCACCGGAAATATCACCGAGATAGCGCACGTAGTGATGGGCTACCACTTCTACTGGCTTGCCCACAATTTCTTCTAAGCGCGCGCTATAAGTCCTCGTCGCTGGAAGAATGCGAATCTCCTCACGCCAGGTTTCGCCGACGAGCACCTTTAGATCTACCTCCAGAGCTTGACGACGTTCCAGCCGTGGATCCGCTACCGCACCGGCAATGGGAGTAGTCGCCACGCTGCGAACGGCGTTCTCGAGAGCTCCATATACAAACCACAATTGGCCGGCCAAATCAGCCACGGCTGACTTGTCGAGCTCCCCTGACAACAGGCGCTGCATGAATGCCGAATTCTCCGCATGCTCATGCGCACGCGCAGTCGCCTCACGCAACGCAACGGACAAAGGTTTATTGAGAGTGGTACTCACTGTTCTTCTCCACGGTGTTATTTAAAAACTACAAATCAGTTGAGGTTAGAAAAACTCAAAATCGAAAATTAAGGGGATTAGGCCGACGTGGGTGTGCGGCACCAATTCTTATCGGCACCCCACACCCGTTACGTCGCTCTTGAACTGTCAGCGGTGTGCTTTAGCGCTTATCGCTGAAAGAAGGCACGGGCACTGTCAAAAGCACCGGACTTAACAAATGCTTGCCACAGAATTGCGATCATGCTGCCAATAGCCGCAATGCCTAGGAAGTAGTTCCAGAAGTTGGTGGTCTTCGAGCTAGAAGAGGAGCTCTCACCCGAGCTAAGGTTCTTATCTTCCGAAGGCGTCTGGGGCTTCGGCTTCTCCCCCTCGGACGGATCCTTGCCATTGTCCTTCTTCTGGCCACAGCCCGGGGCGAGCTTGAGGGTCAGCTGCGCGCTATCCACCTCGGGGTTGTAGTCATGGCTGTACATACCCATGAACAGGAAGTCAACGCCCTCGACGTCACCAGAATCGTTCGTTCCGGGCTGCCGCTCGTACATAACGTCGGAAGCCGAAAGCGTGAGAGTATCCCCGTCCTTGTTCCACTGTGCCTTACCGTGACCGAATGCCCCTTCACCTGTGCGCTTGTTGGCCTCAACGCGGTCCTCCGGGGTGTACTGCGTCATGTGCTTGCCTTCAACAAAGTAGGCCTCGTAGCCGGAGCCGAGCTGGGCCTTATCGCCTTCGGTCTGCACGAATGGGTTGGTCATCTTGGAGTACAGTGCTCCGTGGTGGCCAGTGAACGTAATCGAAGAATCTTTAGCCTTGATCTTCGATGCAGTCACATTTCCTGCCTCGTCCACCGAGACTGTGGACGCTTCCGGATCGACTTCGAAACCGAAGGTGAAATCACCGCCCGTAGGGTCTCCGTTTTCCTTCACCGCTCCGGTCGTCTCCCAGCCACCGTTAGCAATTCGTCCCTTGATGTAGGAGCGCCAGGAGTGCTTGACACCCCAATTGAAATTGCCGGATTCGATGGTGCAGGATTCTGCTTCTGCCGCGGTAGCCTGCGGCACGGTAATCGCCGTCGCTGCGATAGCGGTCACCAGGATTTTTTTAAACATGGAAGTCCTCCAGTTGATGCGAGAAAAGTGGATTGATTGTGGGCGTGGCGCGCTGCGGTTGCACCTGCAGCTCGTTGACGGAGATTGGCCAGCCGTACACCTCAGACAAGGTGGCGCCGGTAAAAACCTCCGCCACGCGCCCTTGAGCTGCGATCCCCCCGCATGAGACGCACACGATGTGATCGCAATATGCAGCTGCCGCGTTCAGGTCATGGAGCACCACAACTGCGGTTACTCCTGCCTCACGGGACAGGGCTTTTACAGAGCCCAGGAGCTGTTCTTGGTGGCGGATGTCGAGGGCCGCTGTCGGTTCATCCAACAGAACTATCGGTGCATTCTGCGCAAGGACACGTGCAAAGGCCACCCGCGCGCGTTCACCACCGGAAAGCGTGCTGATATCTCTTCCTGCAAGATGAGCAACGCCCGCTGTTTCGAGGGCGGCTTCGATAAACTGATCGTCGAGTTTGGCCTGGGGCGTTCCGCCCCACGGGCGTCGCCCCATCGCTACGACATCGCGTACCAGAAATTCGAAGGACACCGCGACATCCTGAAGCATCACCGCACGTTGACGTGCAAGCTCACGGGGTGGGGCTTTAGGCGACAGACCACCGATGCGAATTTCACCGGAGAAGTCGATATCACCCGCGACCGCACCGAGGACCGTTGACTTCCCTGCACCATTCGGGCCAATCAGACCGGTAACCTCGCCTGGTTGGGCTTTAAAGGTCACGCTGTCAACGAGGGTATGTCCATCCACGTGGACAGTGAGGTTGTCTACGCTCAGCATCAGTGCACCCCCTTTCGCATCATGCGCCGCAACAAGACAAAGAAGGTCGGTCCACCAACGAGAGCGGTAAAAATACCGATTGGGAGGTCTGCAAAGGGAATCAAGGTTCGTGCTGCCACATCCGCAAAGCCGATGAGCACCGCGCCGCCTAGGGCGGATGCAGGAATAAGGATATGGTTTTGCGGTCCCACGATGCTGCGCAACAAATGGGGAACGATGAGCCCGACAAAGCCGATGAGACCAGCGAAGGAGACAGCCGCTGCGGTAAGCACTGCGGATGTCACAATTGCCACTATGCGCAACATAGGCACATCTACTCCAGTGTGTGCAGCGGCGCGTTCGCCCAGCGCAAGAATGTCAAGCTGCCTTCCTAAACACAGGGCTACCGCAAGACCAACGAGGACGACGGGAAGAACTACCCATACGTGCTTCCACTGGGAGCCGTTGAAGGAACCCATCTGCCAGAAAATGATGGCTTCCCGGTTGGCGGTCGGTGCTAGATACACCATGAAGGAGATGATGGCATTGCACACGGCATTAATGGCGATACCCGTGAGGATCAGGTTAACCACCGTGACGCGGCCATTGTGGCGTGCAAGCTGGTAGATGATGAAGGTAACTAGTAACGCACTTAAGAAAGCCAACGCTGGCGCAGTGAAAGTTCCCGCGAAGGTGAGGTTGAAGACGATCGCTACAGCCGCCCCCACACCTGCACCGGAGGTCACACCGATGATGGATGGCTCCGCCAAAGGATTGGCAAAGATGGCTTGCATCAATGTGCCCGCGACGCCTAGAGCAGCACCTACGAGTAGCCCCAGAACTAACCGCGGTAGGCGAATACTCCAGACCACGCTGGCTGTGAGGGACTCTTGGCTCGGCCCAAAAGCGAGAATCGGGAACAGATCAGAAAGTGCAATGTAGTACTGTCCGAGGACGATCGAGATGAGCCCTGCTAGAACAGCAAGCACTGCTAAAAGTATGAAAACTGATATCCGCTGAGTACGGCGCCGTGTGAAGACGTCGCTATGCATTATCTGGGTCATAGACAGCCTTTGCGAGTTTGACCAACGTCTGACCGGTCATAGGGCCGAAGGCCAAGGATTGACCGTCGGGGATGGTGACGATGCGCTGCTTTTGGCCAGCGATGGTCTGAGCCACACCAGGGCGTTCCAGCAGACCGTCAATTCCCCCTGTGGATTTCAATCCATCGGTCATCATGATGATGACCTCCGGGTTGATGCGGGCCAGCGCTTCTGCATTAGCAGGTTCGGCATAAGAAAGGTTGTTCTCCGCAGCGAGGTCGACGCCCCCAATTCCTTCGATGAGGTCTTGGGCGCCGGTGCCCTCCCCCATGATGAAGAACACGCCACCGTTCCCACGGGCGTAGAGGAAGGCCATACGCATTGGTTCCTCAGGGGCAATGGTCTTAATGGCTTCCTTCGACTCATCAATTTCCTTGATGGAGCGCTCCGCCAGCTTGCGTGCTTCATCTGGGAGCCCCAGGGTGTCACCCAGCGTGATGATGTCTTCGCCCACCGAGTCAATGGTCCGCTGCGGTTCCATGACCACAGTTGTCACACCTGCTTCACGGATCTGATCGATCGCATCACGGGGCCCAATGGAGTGGTCCACGATAACGAGCGTCGGATTAAGCTCTAGAACTGCTTCAACATTGATATTGTGGCCGCCTTCAGTCACGACGGGACGGTCCGCCAGATTCGGCTCAGTGGAAGAGACGGTGCGACCAACGATATTGTCCGCGAGCCCCAAACCGCTCAGCGTTTTGGTATAGGTCCCGTAAATATCCAGCGCTAGAATCCGCGAGACGTCCGTGACGGTGACGTCATAACCATCGGCGTCAGTAAGTTCCACTGGAAGTGCAGGCTGGACTTTAGAGCTTACGGGCTCGATATCGGCGAAGTCACTGACCTCGGTAACACCTTCGAAGGAGCGCGGGTCGGAGAGGTCCTGCGGGTCCGGTAGCTGGTCTGTATAGCTTCCTTGCACGCCACAGGCAGTCAAGCCCACGATGCACAGAAGCGGGATAAGGAAACGTAGGAGTAGTTTCACGGCCATCTTTCTAGGAGTTGTTCATAATGAGGCGGCTGGTGGAGCCTCCGGCGATAATGAGCCCGGCGATGAACAGGAGGAGGTAGGTAACTGGGTCATCTGTGGTGCCGTTCGCGGAGCTCGCGGACTTGATCTGGAATTTCTTTGAGCCATCTTCATAGCCCTGCGAGGAGTCACTGGCTAGTGCGTTTTCCACAGCGTCGGAGTTGACGCCACCGTTGCTCTTCGCCCCAGAGCCGGCACTATCTCCCGCGCTGGACGAGCCTCCGCTGCTAGTGCTGCCGTTAGCGTCGTTGCAATCAGCGTTTCCGCCCAGGCTGGCGTTGAAACTTAGCGGATCGAGCTGGGTTCCAGGCTCATAGAATTCGGCGAATGCCTTGGAGCCAACGTCAGTCAGGGATACTGTTGCTTCACCCGATACGGCATCTGTTCCCACATCCAGAGACGTGAAATTCAAGTCGGCGATGGCGGTGCGTCCGAAGTCCTTCTTCTCGCCTTCCATGTTGGAGGAGCGCACGTCGCCGATTAGTTTTCCGGTTTTACCGTTGAAGGAGATTTCTAGGTTCGCAATATTGAGGTCGAGCTTGCCGTGGTGGCCGGTGAACTGGATGCTTCCGCCGTAGCGCACGGAACCCGCGCCGTCCTTAACTGCGCCTGAGTTGCCGGAAAACTGGAATCTACTATTGCTGTATCCGACTCCCGAGAGTTCCCATTTTCCTTGCGCAATGGAGCCGGTGATATAGGACTGGAATGACTTCTTCACTCCCCACTGCGCCGTAGCTTGGGTCACACCGGTGGCTTGGCAGGTTTCGTTGGCTGCACCGGATGCTCCAGACGAAGAGTCCGCCGAGCCCGTCGCACCCGTAGCGCCGGAGTTCGACGCGCCAGCTGTTGATGCTCCACTACTGTTTCCGCTGCCAGCTGCCACTGTTTCTGGAAGGTCGTTGCCGCTGAGGCCCGAAGTAGTGGTGCTACCAGTGGTGGAGGTTCCAGATGATGCGCTAGCCGACGCTCCGGAAGCCGCCGAGTTGGTGTCGCCCCGCTTCTTGAATGAGTCCAACTCATCCAAGAAAGCCTGAGTATTGCCCATAAACGTGGTGATACCGTTCATGGTGTCATTGGTTTCGGACAAAATAGCCATGGCTTCCTTGTTGAAGCCCGTAAAGGTGCCGGTAATAGAGTTCAGCTTCCGTTTCGAGCCAGATCCATTGCCGCCTGAGCCGCCAGAACCAGAGCAGGATCCATCCAACGCAATGGTGCCTGAGGAAGGATCGAGTTTTTCACCCTGCTCATAGAAGCCCGTGAAAAGCTTGACTCCCCCGGCACTAAGGGACGTGGTTCCTGCCAGGTTCACTGCCGAGCCGTTGTCTTTGACAGGCTCCTGCAGATTAATGGTGGCGATGACCTCATCGTCGCCTTGAATCTGGGCCCCGCGGGTGTAGTTGCTTCGGTTCAGTTCATAAGAAACGTAATCAACCGTCACTTTTGCTTGGTCACCGGAAGCAATGACCTTGAAGTCCGACAATGTCATGTCGAGAACCCCGTCATGTCCTGTGAAGTTCAGCGTGCCTTGGAACGGGATGGTGACTGTACCGCCAGAGGACGTGGGCGCGCTTGCTTGGAACACAAAAGCACCGTTGCCTTTTTCATCACCGCTAAAGCCGATACCGCTGGCTCCCCAGCCGCCGCGGGCGATATTGCCCTTGATGTAGCTTCGGAAGGATTGCTTGATCCCCCAGTTCCACGTGCAGGAAGTCTCTGCGTGGGCTACTGGGACAGTGTTAAAAAATGGAACGGCACCGAGAGCGAGGGGAGCTGCGATTATCACACCGCATGCTGAGCGCCAGAGATTGCGAATCATGTTGAGAACCTTGTTTCATCCAGATAAAGCTATAGGCTAGGCTTACCTTGGTTAGGTAATCCTGGCCTAAAGTAACAGGTTTGTCAACAAATCAACCAAACGGGAGAAAACAGCATGCACAGCCACCCCCACACAGCTATCTTCAGGAGCATCTACCCAGACGTAGATCCGACCCAAAAGTTCCCCCCTACCTTGTCGGAACGCGTGGCTTTAGCATTCGCCGTCGGCGTTTTCATGTTCGGCGGAGTGAAGGGAGACCTACTCATCGCTGGCGCAGGGCTGGTGTTTGTTGTCGGCTGCGTTTGGGCGCTTTCCCGAAAAACTCCCCGGCGCATCCGTACCGAAGCGCGTAGCCGGTTCCCCCAAGAACCATGGGCGGAAAACCCTAGCCCCCTTATCCCCGCTTTATGGCTCGTGCTCGGTGTACTCGCTGTAACCGCATGGTGGTTTACCCCAGATGAGTTTCTCACATGGAGCGCTTCCACAGTGGCTATCCTGGCAGCCGCTGTAACGTGGTACATGCCGGCTATACAGGCCCGACGCGCGGATGTGCCTGAAGGACCTGACTCAAACCTATAACAAACCCAAGCTTCCGTAACCCCGCGAGCCCGATCCTCAAAGCTAGCAGGCATATACGGGCAGGTTGCCCACCCCACAAGAGACCGATTCCGCAAAGTTCAGCACAGCAATAGGACAGTAGTTGGTGGATGCAGCTACCATGCCAGCTGTGACTGAGAAATTCCGCCAACTGCCACCGCCCGGCCCCGCGTGGGGCGGCAGCCTCATGGGCACCTCCATCGTCTCCCGGCTGCTCGTTGAGGAAGGCATGCTGACAGGTTCTACTATCTTCGCAGCACTGTCCTGCGTCATCCTCCTCATGCTGACAGTAGGTTTCGCGGTCTACCGCCAGCCCAGCTTTGCCCGGACCTCCATGGCGGAATGGTCCATGTACTTCATCGGCATCCTGGCGCTCGGCGCAGCACTGTCGGGTTTGACGGATATCGGAACCTTCCGCCTAGTCGGCTTTTGGATAGGCGGCCCCGTCACCGCCATCACCTGGGCTATTCAGCTCACCCGCTTCGACGGCCAGCCGCGGTTTACCTGGGGCCTGCCGCTGGTTGGCCCCATGATTTCCTCCTCCGTAGCCGGCTTCCTCGCCTTGGACTATGGCCATGCATACCACGTCATGGGCACGGTTCTTTTTGTCATGTCGCTTTCTACGGCGGTCCCCATCTTCATCCGCGTGTACTGGGCCGCCTGGCAGGGCAAGGTCAATCTCACCGGCGCCAACTCCGCGACGGCCTGGGTTCCGCTGGGCGTGGTGGGCCAATCCACTACCGCGATGCAGATCCTCTATCCCGGTAGCTTCTCTGTCTATTACGGGCTGACCGCCATGGTGATCGCCATTCCCCTCGCGTTCTATGCCATGGTCACCTTCTATCCCAATGTTGCTCGCTGGGTGGACTACTCGCCCGCGTGGTGGGCGTGCACCTTCCCACCGGGAACAATCAGCATGGGCGGGCACCAGGTAGCGCTGGTGAATGGCTCTGAGCTCCTAGACCTCATCGCGCTCAGCATCCCGGTACTCCTCATCACGCACTGGTCTGCCTGCTCCTGCCGCTTCATTAGCTGGCTCATCGAAGGCCGGCGCGCACAGCGAAGCGGGGCCAGCCCAGTCTCGGACTAGCCCCGCCACGCGAAAATCTGGATGCTTAGGAAGCCTTAGTTCTCGGTCTTCTCAAACTGAATGACCTGGCCCTGGCTGCCCAGCGCAAAGGTATTGCCCTCTACGGGGATGACCACTGGCTTGGCGGAGAGGATGGCGTTGAGCGCATCGGCATCAGCCATCTCATCCGGGCCGCAGGCACGCATCGTAGAATTCAGGTTCTCCACCACGATGGCATCGGTCTGATCCAGCGTGTAGCTACCACCACCGGAATTGCAGCCATCGTTGAAGTTCAGCGTGCCATCCTCATTGAAGGTCACGGAGATATCCGGGTTCTTCTTTGCGGTGAAAGTACCGTTGAGAACCTTCTGGGCCTCGTCAGCCGGCAGCTTCTCCTGCAGGCCGTCAACGTCTTCGTACTTCTCAATCAAGCCAGAGCCTTCCGGTGCTTCCGAATCCTTGGAGGAGGAGAAGGAGTCACCGAACAGACGCGAGCTCAGCTCCTGAATCTGGCTGTTCTTCACGGAGTCGACGGAGGACATCTCTTGCGCACCGGCGGTACCGGCACCCAGGACGCCGCCGGCGAGAGCGACGAACGCGGTTGCAGTGGTTACTTTCTTCAGTGTGCGTGAAATCATGGCTCCGAAGCTATCGAGCATCACCGGCAGCATCAACCCATATCATGCGTTTCTGATGATATTTTACGGCAACTCCAACACTCTAAACCCACAGGCAAGCTCCTCAGAAAACGGCACTGCGCTGGAGTTTAAGTGCGCTTAACGTAGCCCATCCGCGGGCGGAAGCCCTGCGGGTGCTTCATCTGCGCCACTGCATCCCCGATGATCATGCGGTGGCGGGCGCTGACGGACGTCGGCATCTGCGCCACGGAGAACCACTGCGCGGCAAGGTTTTCTTCGTCGGAGATGACCGGCTCTGCATCATCCGGCACGGAAACGCGAATGGCGGTATCCATGAACATGCAATTGTCCCCATTGGGGTAAGTCACTGGGCCCACCTGCCCCACCCCAAGAAGCGCTTCGATGCGCCCGTCAAGACCAATCTCTTCTTTAACTTCACGCAGTGCGGTCGCCGTAATCTCCTCACCCGGCTCACAGATACCGGAGATAGGACCCCACGCACCAGTATCGGCACGCTGAGCAAGCAGGACCGATGGCAGCTCCCAGATCGCGGAGCCGGTAGGCACGGCCCGCACAATAACCGCGGTCACGCCGGGTAAAAAGAGCTGCTCGTGGCCGATTTTCTCACGCAGGGACACAATATAATCAGGAGTGGGCATGGGCTTTATCTTAGCGTCTTAGAGCTGCGCCAGAATCTCCGGCAGGAGCGCCTCAATGTCAGAGGCGGGAGTAAAAGACATCTCTGCCTCCGAGCCGTGCACGCACCCCTCGCTACCCGCGGCCGCTTCCGTCGTACCGGACAGAACTCCCACAATCACGCCTTCATAGGGGCTGCCCGGCGCGCCAAAGACCGGTGCGCCGGAATCACCGTGTGTGGAGCAGACGTGGGCGCGCGCAGAGATAGTATCCACAGTGCGCTCACCAAACTGGAGTTTCCCGTTCCCCTCTCCGTGTGTGAGCGGGCCGCAGGTCTCACCAGTGATGCGCCCCAGCTTGCACACCTCATCGGGAAGTTCCTCCTGCTCGGCCGCGACCACGCTGGTGGGCATGTCCTGGGGAACATAGAACTCAGCCTGCCGCGTTATCTCCACCAAGGCGAAATCAAGCTGGTGCGTGTCCGGTGCGCTGAGGTCGGAGTAGATGATGCTGCCAACGGGCTCGGCCGGGTATATAAATTCCCCGTCCGCGGCACCCGCCCACACCGTATCCCCGGGCTCACCGCAGTGGGAGGCGGTAACGGCGATGGTGCGGCCGTCGTCAAGCACAAAGCTCCACGCCACTGTGCAGAGGTTGAAGTCGAAGGCTTCGCCGGGAACGGGCTGCATGCTAGAGATATCCAATGCTGCCCCCGGCGGCACCGGAGACGCACCCGGAGTGTGTGTTTGCGGCGGGGGCGGCTCAATAGTGGCGTTCTCGGAGGTGTTCGAGGCGGCCTCGGGAACGGGCTCAACGCCCGTGTGCACCGTGCACCCAGCCGTCGCCAGAGCTGCTGTGCTGAATGCCCCAAGCAGGAGAAACCTAGGCATCCTCTTCTGGTGCAGCCTCACCCGCGTTCGCCTTATTCTCCTTATTTTCCTTCTCCATCTCCGCGACCTGCTTCATGTCACGGATGAACTTTTCTGGGTCAAATTCGGTAAAGTACTCTGGGCCCGAGAACTGTTCCTGTGCCATTGGCTTAAACCTCCGTGCTCTTAATGTACTGCGTAATGTAATCCTTCACCGCCGCGGCATCGTTTGGCAGGTCGGTGACGTGACGCTCGGCTTCAAGGATTTCGGCGAAACGCTCCGGCACCTCCGGCTCGCTGCCAATGGCTTCCTTGATGGTCTCCGCAAACTTCACCGGCAGGGCGGTCTCCAGACAGATGATTGGGGTATCGACCCCATACTCTTCCTGTACCGCGCGGGCAACCTTGATGCCGTCGGCCGTGTGCGGATCCACCAGCACGTCGTAGCGCTCGTGGACATCCTTAATGGTGGCGAGGCGGTCCGCGTGGGTGGAGGAACCGGACAGGAAACCGTACTCCGCGTGGGCGGCGTCAAGTGCCTGCTTGTCGACGTTAAACCCGCCTTCCTTCACCTTTGTCCCGAAAAGCTCCTTAATCTGTGTGGCATCGCGGCCTAGCAGATCAAAAGCGAAGCGCTCAAAGTTGGAGGCGCGGGAAATATCCATCGACGGCGAGGAGGTTTTGTACGTCTGCTCCGAGGAACGCGGGCGGTAGCTGCCGGTGCGGAAGAACTCATCGAGCACGTCGTTTTCATTGGTCGCGACGATGAGTTTGTCGATGGGCAGGCCCATCTGGCGGGCGATGTGGCCGGCGCAGATATCCCCAAAGTTGCCAGTCGGGACGCTGAAGGAGACCTTCTCGGTGTTTTCCGTGGTGATCTTGAGGTAGCAATTGATGTAGTAGACCACCTGCGCCATGAGGCGAGCCCAGTTAATGGAGTTGACCGCGCCGATGCGGTTCTCTGCCTTGAAATTAGCGTCGGCCGAAACCGCCTTGACCACGTCCTGGCAATCATCAAACACGCCATCGAGGGCGATATTGCAGATATTCGGGTCATCCAGCCCGAACATCTGGGCCTGCTGGAAGGGAGTCATGCGCCCAGCCGGGGTCAGCATGAAGACACGGATGCCCTTGCGCCCGCGCATGGCGTACTCCGCCGAGGAACCGGTATCGCCAGAGGTAGCGCCCAGAATATTGAGGGTTTCGCCGCGACGGGCCAGCTCGTATTCGAAGAGCTCGCCCAACATCTGCATGGCCATGTCCTTGAAGGCGGCCGTCGGCCCCTCAGAGAGGTGGCCAATGTAAAGGCCCTCCCCCAGTTCGCTGACGGGGACGATCTCCTCGTGGTCAAACTTGGGGTAAGTGTAGGCGCGCTGGGCAATTCCTTCGAGGTCTTCGGCGGGAATATCATCCACAAAAAGCTTGAGCACTTCGGCGGCCAAGGCCGCGTAGCCACCCTCCGCCAAGGTCTGGCGCCAGTTAGTCAGAGTGGCGTCATCGATGTGGGGGTAGGTGTCCGGCAGGTAGAGGCCGCCATCGGGGGCCAGACCTCCGAGGAGGATATCCGTAAAGGAGGCGGGCTGGCGGTCGGTATCGCGGGTCGAAATGTACTTCACCCCCTGCATCTTAGTTGGTGCCGCGTAAAGTATCAGCCATGTCGGTCCCTCATCCTCGCAATGTAATTACCACTAAGGCTCTCTCCGTGTGGGTAGCTGCGGTGTTGGTCTACATCGTGGCAATTACCGGCCGCACATCTTTTGGCGTAGCGGGGCTTGAAGCCATCGATCGCTTCGACGTCGATGCCTCCCGCATTGCTGTTTTCACCTCTGTACAACTGGGTATTTATTCACTGGCACAGATCCCTACGGGCATGCTCATTGATAGGTTCGGACCCCGCCGCCTGCTGGTCATTGGCTCCATCATCATGGGCATAGGCCAGGTGGTCCTCGGTTTCACCAGTAATTATTGGGTAGCCATCGCCGCCCGCCTGCTCATCGGCGCGGGCGATGCCACCGCCTTCCTCTCCGTGATGCGCATCCTGCCCTATTGGTTCCCGCTGCACCGCACCCCCATGTTCACCCAGGTCACCTCGTCGCTGGGGCAGCTGGGTCAGTTCATGTCCGCCTTGCCTTTTGCCATTCTGCTGGGCTGGGGCGGGTGGACCATGGCCTTCGTTACCTTGGGTGCGGTGGGCATTCTCATCGCCGTTGCGGCCGCGGTGGCGGTTGCGGATTCCCCAGAATCACTCGGCATCGTGCCCAAACCAAAGGAAAAACCGAACGCGAAGCCGGAGAGCACTGCCGCACTGTTATCCACCGTTTTCCTCTCCCCCGTAGCGTGGCAGGCATTCTTCATTCACTGGATTGGTCTGGGGGCCACCAACGTGTTTGTCATGCTGTGGGGAGTGCCCCTGATGACCGCGGGCATGGATTTTTCTAAGACTAGCGCCGGCTGGGTCCTGACGTGGTTTAGCGTGTGCATGGTGCTGGTTGGTCCCTTGCACGGCCGGTTATCCTCCCGAGCTAGGGGTTTCCGTCCCTGGCTGGCCTTAGGGTTTGTGGCTATCCACTGCGCGGTGTGGGTCCTGTTCTTCTTCTTTGGCGGCAGCTACCTCTCACTGTTCATCCTCATCAGCGTGGTGTCCCTGTGCACACCGGTGGCAAATTATGGATTCGACATTGTCCGTGAAAACCTGGATCGCCGCGTCGTCGCGACGGCGACGGGTCTGGGAAACATGGGCGGCTTCATTGCCACGGTCATCGGCGCCCAGCTCGTCGGCATGGTTCTCGATCACTTGGGCAATGGGCCGGACTATCCCTACCATGACTTCCGGCTTGCTGCCTGGGCTGTCTTTGGCGTGTGGTGCATTGGCATCGTGGGTGTTCTCATCACCCACATCCTGCGCAGCCGGGGCGGGGAGGAAGGGCCGCACGCCAGAATCGTGCAAGTGGGTTAGTAAAGGGCTGAATTACTGAAAGGCCAAGGCGCTCAACGGCGCCTCAAGGGGCAGCCCATTGGCCACTTCAAAGACCCCGATCCCGCCGCCGATGGGGACGAGAACGGCGATGCTCACCCCCACTGCGGTCCTGAGCAGCTCGCGTAATTTTCGTCGTTTCTCCACCTCAACGCACCAACCTTTATCGTTTCGTTATCTGTGCGTGTGAGCTTAAGAGCTACGGCTGCAAGGCGAATCCTCATTGACTGCGCATCACCTGCCAGTCCCTGTGGGCTCCATGGCAGCGCACTCAACGAAAGTGGCGGGCAGACTTATTCTGCGGGGGTCGACTCTACGTAGATCGGACCTTCCACCGGGGCGACAACACCGGCATCGAAGGCGGCGAGGACACCTTTCGCATCATCTTTCGTGATGGCGCCTGCCTCGACGGCCTTCTCCAAATCAGCCTCAAGCATCTGACGGGAGCGGTACCTATCCGACGCCACCGACAGAAGTCCGCGTGGCACTGACTCCGATGGAATCCCCAGTGCTTCCGCCAGCGAGACAATGCGATCCTTTTCAGCCGGGTCAAGCTCGGCGCCTACCGACGGATCTTGTGGGACGCCGCCGTCGACCACCTGCTCCACCGTCAATGCCCCCTCCGGCACTTGGTACCGCTCCGTAGCCCACCAGCCCGCGCCGACGGCGGTGATGACTGCCACCACCACGAGGACCCATACGGCGATAATCTGCTTGGACTTCACGGCCACAATTTTAGACTTCTCTCACATTTGCGGCTTAATCCGCGCGGGGGCCAAAGGTGCCAAAAGAATTTCCATGCGGCGGGTGTGGCGAATCGAGGCGCTCGGACAGCGCATCGATGATGGAGCGGATGGTGGACTCCGCCACGGAGCGATCCAGGCTGTTGCGGCGCGGGGACTCAGGCTTCGGCTCAGTCGGCACAACGCGCGGCTTGTCGACGTCCAACCTCATCACCGTCCCCTCCACGCTCAGCGCAGCGGCGGGGTCGCACCCAGCCGCGCGGGCAGCGGAGAGGAAGGCGTCGAGATCAGCAAGAGTGGCATCGTTGAGGTCGAGGGACAGGTTCAGGCTCATGGTGTGCTCCTTTGTGCGGCGCGGGGATAATGACTGTTCACTGCCACCTAAGGCTATCGGCTGATCACCTGATAGAACAGGGGCTTGCTCCAAAGTCAGGGAAAGATCCGGGTGAGCTCAGGGTGCGGGTCAGGGGCGGAGCAACTGCCTTCTGCTAGTCATGCTCGAAGGATTCTGCTTCACCCCAGAACACCTCATCCACTATCTTCCGCGCGTGCCTGGTCACTTTGAGGTAATGCTCCAGGAATTGCTGATTACGCTCGGGCTCCCACCCGGCCGCGCCGGCCACCTGCGCCAGCTGCGGGCCCGGTGCCGGAAGCTGGTCCACGCGCTTGCCGCGCACCAGCACGAGCGCATTGCGGGCATCGGTGGCCAAGAGCCAAGCCTCCCGCAACTCCTGCACTTGCTCGACAGGGATAACCTCATTGTCCTCGAGGGCATCGAGCACCCGCAGGGTGGACGGATCATGCAGCGCCGGAACCTCGTGGGCGTGCATCATCTGGAGCAGCTGAACGGTCCATTCGATATCCGTTAGCCCACCGCGCCCCAGCTTGGTGTGGGTATTGCGGTCAGCGCCGCGCGGGAGGCGTTCGTTATCAACGCGCGCCTTCATTCGGCGGATATCACGAATCGTCTTCTCACTCACGCCCTTCGGCGGATAGCGGAAGGCATCCACCATGGTGAGGAAACGTGTACCGACCTCCTCATCTCCTGCCACGAAGGCCGCGCGGAGCAAAGCCTGCATCTCCCAAGGCTCGCCCCACTGCGAGTAATAGCGCTCATAGGATTCGATCGAGCGCACGACCGTTCCCGAGCGCCCCTCTGGCCGCAGGCCCAAGTCCACGTCCAAGGGCGGATCCCCGGAAGGCTTTGCCAGACGGCGGCGCAGTTTCTCAATGATGCCGATGGCCCATGGCAGAGCTTCTTCTTCGGCATTATCTCCTGTTGGCTCCGCCACCACGATGACATCGGCATCTGAACCAAAGCCCAGCTCCATACCGCCGAGCCGCCCCATGCCAATCACGGCGATGCGGGCGGGTGGTTCGGCATCATCGTGGCTCAGCCTCCACGCCCTGACCTCGGCGCGCAGCGCGGCTTCCAGCACAGCATTCCAGATGGTGGACAGTTCAAAACACACTTGTTGAACCGGCAAGAAGCCCAATAAATCAGCAGCGGCAATCCGCGCTAGCTCTGCGCGGCGGAGGGATCTGGCAACCGATACTGCCTTGTCTGGGTCCGCGTGGCGCTTGGTGGAATTAATCAAGGCGGAAGACACTTGCTCGGGCTTGGTTTCCAACAGCTTGGGCCCTGCCGCGCCATCGGAGAGCTGCTTGACGACGTCCGGGGCGCGAATAATGAGCTCCGCCGTGAAGGGCGAGGTGCCCAGAATCTTCATGAGGCGTTGGCCGACAACGCCTTCGTCACGAAGCATGCGCAAGAACCACGTCCGGTCATAAGCTGCCTCAGAAAGCTTGCGGTAATTCAGCAGGCCCATATCCGGGTCAGCGGTATTGGAGAGCCACTCCATCAACGTCGGCAGCAGAATGGCCTGGATGCGCGCCTTGCGCGATTGCCCCGCGGCGAGGGAGGTGAGGTGCTCAAAAGCACGGTCCGGGTGGCGATAGCCCAGTGCCGCTAGCTGCAAGAGCGCGGCTTCGCGGGAGAGCTTGAGTTCATCCGCCGACATCGAGGCCACGGAATTGAGCAGCGGGCGGTAGAACAAGCGCGAGTGGAGCTCAGAGATAAGCAGGCGAACCTTCCGCAGCTGGGTATTCATCTGGTCCGCTGCCGACTGATGCCCCTGTGGGTGAAAGCCTGAATTGATGGCCAGCCACGTGAGCGCCTTGTTGTCGTCCTTCTCCGGCAAGGTGTGGGTACGGCGGAAACGCTCCAGCTGAAGGCGGTGCTCAAGCAAACGCAGAAACTCGTAGGCCTCGATGAGCTGGGTGCCGTCTTCACGCCCGACATACCCGGCGCGCACGAGCGCTGCCAGTGCATCAACCGTGGCGAGTGTGCGCAGCGATTCATCCGAGCGCCCATGCACCAACTGCAGCAACTGGACGGCGAACTCCACGTCACGCAGGCCGCCCTCCCCCAGCTTGAGCTCTCGAAGACGCATCTCCTCGGGGACATTATCCAGCACGCGGCGGCGCATAGCTTGAACGTCTTCCACGAAGGACTCCCGCTGCGAGGCCGTCCACACCATCGGCCCGATCTGTTCCAGGTAGTCCGTGCCTAAGGGCAGATAGCCGGTTTGCGGCCGTGCCTTCAGCAGCGCTTGAAACTCCCAGGTTTCTGCCCACCGCTTGTAATAGGCAACGTGCGAATCCAGCGTTCGAACCAAGGCACCGGATTTGCCTTCCGGACGCAGGTTGGCGTCAACCTCGAAGAAGCAGGCCGAGCCAATCCGGTTGAACTCCGACGCTAGGCGGGTGATCCGTGGTGTCGCCTCGGAGCCTACGAAGACCACGTCCACGTCGGAGATGTAGTTCAATTCGCCCGCGCCGCACTTGCCCATCGCGATGACGGCCAGCTGCGCATCGAGTGCTTCATCCCCATAGACCACCCGGACCGCACCGGCGAGTGCTGCCGTCAAGGCGGCATCTGCGAGGGCTGTGGTCAGCCTAGTGACCTCCCGGAAACCAACTCGCGGCTGGGGGCGTGACTGGCCCTTGCGCGAGTGAAATGTACCTGCGAGGTCATGGGCGGCAATGCGCATCATCAGCGTTCGGTAGGCCACTTTGAGTGATGCTTTGTGGTCCCCCGGTGCTGCCCGGTAGGTGCCGGGAGACGTCAGGTCGGGGCTCGCGGTGTCAGGCTGGTCTGGTTGCTCAACGTATGTCGCAGGTTCCGCCCCGACCTCTGTGAGCAGCGTGTGCAGCATTTCGGTAGGAGTCGGCAGCGCCCGCTGCAGCTCGTGCCAGGTTTCTGGGTGTGCAGCGAGATGATCACCGAATGCCGAAGAGCCGCCCAGCAGGGCGATGAGTCGCACCCGGAATGTTTCGTCCTCGCGCATCGCCGGGCCAATCTCAGGCGCCCCCTCGACGATCCTCATCAACGTGTTGAGGGCCATATCGGGATCGCCTGCTCCGGCCAGTGTCCACAACAGTTCTAGGGACTCCGGATTATCCCACCCGAGGCGGGATAGATCCTCCGCAGCAGTTGGCCGGGTCAGACCAAGAGTAGCTGGGGACGGTACTGATGCTGGACGCATACTTCTCCTAGAAATTCAGGTTGTTGCGCAATTCGAATGCGGTGATCTGCTGCTGGTATTCGTGCCACTCATCCCACTTTGAGCGCAGGAAGTACTCAAAGACGTGTTCACCGAGGACCTCCGCCATAAACTCGGAGCGTTCAAATTCTCGGAGGGCTTGGTCCAGGCTGCTCGGCAGATCCTTGTACCCCATCGCACGGCGCTCGCGGTGGGTCAGCTGGTGGACGTCATCCTCGGCCGGATCCCCTAGCTCATAGCCTTCTCTGATTCCGCGCAAACCAGCGGCAAGGAGCACCGCGTAACCCAGGTAAGGGTTCATCGCTGAATCCAGCGAGCGGATTTCAACTCGGCGCGACATTTCCTTGGAAAGGCGGTAGGTGGGAACTCGCACCAGCGCAGAACGATTAGAGATTCCCCACGTCACTGACCCTGGAGCCTCGCTGCCAAACATCAGGCGCTTATAGGAGTTGGTCCACTGGTTGGTGATCGCTGTCATCTCCACTGCGTGTTCAAGAATGCCGGCGATGAACTGCCGTCCTGTGCTGGACAGCGAAATCTCATCATCGGGGTCATGGAAGGCGTTGGAATCTCCCTCGAAAAGGCTCAAGTGAGTATGCATGCCCGAGCCTGAGCGGTCCTCGAAAGGCTTGGGCATGAACGTCGCGTGCACTCCTTGCTGGGAGGCAACCTCTTTGATGAGGTAGCGGAAGGTCATGATGTGGTCCGCCATCGACAATACGTCAGCATGGCGGAGGTCGATCTCCTGCTGGCCAGGTGAGGTCTCATGGTGGCTGAACTCCGTGGCGATGCCCATTGATTCCAACGCGTACATTGACCGGCGCCGGAAGCTCGGGGCGTTATCATGCGTGGCTTGGTCGAAATAGCCGCCGTTATCGGTGGCAACAAGCCTGTTGATATCGCGCGCGTCCTCAAGGAGATAAAACTCAATCTCAGGAGACGCCTTGCACGTGAATCCCTCATTGGCCGCCTCGGTTACCTGACGGCGCAGGATGTGGCGCGGGTCCACCAACGAAGGTTGCCCATCGGGCTGAGTAATGTCACAGAACATGCGCGCCGAGAGAAGCTCGGGTTCTTCCTTGTCAAAGGGCATGATCTGAAAGGTTGAAGGGTCCGGCATTGCGATGGTGTCGGCCTCCGAAATGCGGGAGAACCCTTCCACTGAAGAGCCGTCGAAGCCAACACCTTCCTCGAAGGCGGATTCCAACTCTGAGGGGCTCATTACCACCGATTTCAGCGCCCCCAAGATGTCAGTGAACCAGAGACGAATGAAGCGGATATCGCGTTCTTCAACTGTACGAAGGACGAATTCGTGTTGGCTGTTCATGCTTTAAACCCTACCGCCGCGCACCGAAGCCACGGAGAAAGTTTCTTCTTTTGCCCCCGCACCGACATTTATTAACCCAGTTGACAAGAGTATCTCGGGGGCAAATTCTTTCGACTCCCCTGACCCCTGTCGGCTTCACATGCTTGAATGGCCACACAACCGAACAGATGTACCCATAAAGAAGGATGAGGAACAGCCATGAACGCACAACACGCAACCCTGAGCCAGCGAGGAATCGAGCTCATTGGCCAAGCAGCCCAGCAAGGATGGTCGCCTAAAGACCTGCTCCATGTCCTGGGTAATTTTTGCCACCCACTCATTTATCGCGCCGCCCCTCATGTTCCCGCACAGATTAGTTCCCCTGCGCTGCGCAAGGAATGGTTGAGCATTACCCCGCCTGCCTCGATGACCATGCCGACCGAAGACCTTATGCGACTTATTGAAGCAATCACTTTCCTGCCACCCCTTCGGGACGTTGAAGTGCTAGCGGCCCAACGAACCGACTCTCGGGCATCCCGCGACAGCAAGGAAGATAGGATCCGCGCCAAAATCTCTCATCTTTTGCGAAAAGCAGAATCCACTCCCTATGAAGAAGAAGCCAGCGCGCTCATCGCCAAAGCGCAGAGCCTGCAACAACAGCACCGCCTCGAGAAGACACTGACTAGTTCCTCGGACACGGTGGTATCCACACGCATCCATATCAGCGCTCCCTATATCAACCACAAAACCACTCTGCTCAGCGTCATTGCGGATCGGAACGGATGCACCGCCCTCCGGCTGCACCCCAAAGGGATTGTCACCGTCATTGGCGCTGAAGAGGACGTTCACCACGTCACTGATCTTTTCGCCTCACTTCTACGGCAATGTGAATGGCATATGCACCACGGCGAGCACGCCAAGAGTGCGCGTCAGCTTGGCAATGTGGCGACCTTTCGCCGAAGCTTCATCCTGTCTTATGCCACCCGTATCGGTGAGTTATTGGAGGAAGCAAATTCAAAGCTGGACTCCCACGACGTAGAAGGGACCGGTTCGGCATCAAACGGCCCCAGCACTCGGCAAGACGAAATTACCCTGGCTCAGCAATCACTATCGGCAGTCGAAGAACGCCGCCGCAACGCCGAAGCAGTGACTGATCGAATCTTCCCCAATGCGCGCACCGTGTCCCTGGCGGTGAGAAGTCACGCAGGAGTATCCGCCGGCACATCAGCTGCAGAAAAATCCCACTTGGGAGGTGATTCCTCGGGGCTTAACGGACGCCGCCAACTCACCCGCTAAGGACGATTAATGGCAGGCACATTTGTGTTACTAGCCAGGTAACCTAGAAGGCGGTACCGAGGTTTGATGCCTCCTTTTTATCAATTCGCTCCCCGACGAAGGTGTGTACATGTCTCCAAAGACGTTCCTTGAAATCGAAGCCAAGTTCGCCGTGGATGAGACCACCCCCATGCCGGATCTCCCCCACCTCGATGAGGTTTCCCGTGTTGCAGAAACCCGCCACCACTCGTTGTCCGCGATTTACTACGACACCGAGGACCTCCGCCTTACCCACGCGAAGATCACGCTGCGACGTCGCACCGGCGGAAATGATGATGGCTGGCACATCAAGATTCCCGGTGCGGAAGGTCGCACTGAGATCCGCGCGGAACTCGGTGAGCCCATCGACGGCAAATACGAGGTTCCGGACGAGTTGCTCCACCAAGTCCGATCGGTCGTGCGCAACCAGCCTCTTGAGCCGATCGCACAGGTGGATAACAACCGCACCGAGTTGCTCCTCGTTGACGCAGACGAGCAACCAGTTGCTGAGTTCTGCGATGACCATGTCACCGCGTTCTCCTTCCTGCCGGGTGGTTCGCAGAGCACATGGCGCGAGTGGGAGGTAGAGCTCGCCGGGGACCTGCCAGGAAGCAAAGCAGGCAGCAAACTGCTGCGGCACGCCACTTCCCTATTGATCGGTTCTGGAGCTCGGGTTTCCTCCTCGCCGTCCAAGCTGAAGTCTGCATTGGGAGACTCCATCAACAACGTCGAGCTGCCTCCGGCCCTCGCCGCGTCCACTGTGGAGCCGGGCTCCCCCGCGGCGGCAGTCGTGGAGGCGCTGAAGGCTAATCGGGACAAGCTCGTCGAATTCGATCCGCGGGTTCGCCGGGATGAGTGGGATTCGGTGCACCAAATGCGTGTGGCTACCCGTGAATTGCGCAGCCACTTGCAGACCTTCCACGGCATTGTGGTGGGCCCTGAGATCAAGCGCATCGAGTCAGATCTCAAGGAGCTTGCGGCCATGCTGGGCGTTGCCCGTGATGCCGAGGTCGTGGAAGAACGTTGGCAGAATCTTCTCGCTTCCGAGGACTCCGATGTTCTCGATGACGCTACCCGCGAGCACATTGCGCATGACATGGGCCGTGCCTACCGCCGTGCGCATCGCCGAGTCATCGCCGCGCTCGATTCGGACCAATACCTGGCTCTGCTCGATGCACTGGACGCTTTCCTCGCCAACCCGCCGGTTGCCGGGGAAGACACCTCCGCTGACTCAGACAGCTCATCCGCGGATAGCGGAGCGGAAGACTCTGAAAGCGCCGAGTCGGCATCCACTGATTCCGCTCAGGAACAAGAAGCAGCACAAGACTACGAGCCGAAGCACGCCAAGTCTGATGAGGAAGCCGAGCCCCACGATCTCGACACGGTGATGGCCCTGCACCTCAAGCAGGCTTATGACAAGCTGGTCAAACGCCACAAGAAAGCCGTCTCCAACTGGGATAACACCGAGCTGACGCTGCACGAGCGTGAGGAGTACTTCCACGATATGCGCAAGGCAGCGAAGAAGCTGCGCTATGCCGCGGAAGCTGCTGGGTCCGCTACCACGCTGAAGACGAAGAACCTCTACAAGGCCTGCAAGCAGATGCAATCTGTCTTGGGAGACTTCCAGGATTCGGTGACCTCCCGCGATAAGCTGCTCGAGTTGGCAGAAAGCGCACGCCGCCGTGGTGAGGACACCTTCGGCTATGGCCTTCTCTACCAGCGTGAGCGCATCATCGGATTGGAGGCACTCAACGCCTACTCGGATAGCTTCAAGGCCATCAAGTCTGCCTTCAAGCCGCTGCGCAAGAAGCTGCGCTAGCCGGCGGGGCTTTCCTCCGCTAGTCTTCCTGCGCTGCGAGGCAACAAGCAGAAGCGGCCCACACCTTCGCTCCCGTGCGGTGGTGTGGGCCGCTTCTGTTGAGCGGACGTCTTAAGTGGGTTTCTTAATCAGCCGTGCCGTTCTCGGCGGTGTGGTGCTTTAGTAATCGTCCTCGGCGGCGTCCTCAGCATCAGCTGCAGCGGTGCGTGCTTGCGCGATTTCGATGGCGTGCTCAGCCTCCTCACGGGAATCATAAGGTCCCATGCGGTTCTCCCAACCGGACACCTTGCCCTGGGATACCTCACCGGTGGACGGGTCATAGAACCACTTGTTATCGGCCTCAGCCATAATTTTCTCCATTCTCTTCATCTCTCACTCAGTGCACCCCACACTACAGACCGCCTACGTACCATGCCCGTTAGAATAGATAGGTCACTTAGTCCTGCTGCTACTTCTTTGGCAGGATATCGCCACCAGCAAAGGAGAACCTTCCCGATGCCCCTGTGGACTGCCCCTTCGACCCCGGCCGTCGACCGCGTTCGCGCCGCACACCGCGAGAACGTGGGCGCTGAATCAGCACACGTCGCCAGCGCCCCCGCCACTTGGGCACTCATTGGCGAGCACATCGACCACTACGGCGGCATTGCCATCATGGGGCTTGCAGATATCCGCGCGGCAGCAGCTGTCAGCCCCCGCAGCGACGGACTCGTCAAGGTTCACCTCGAGCACACCAATGGAGAGACCGTTAAAGACGAGATCTCCCTCGAACAGGTTTCTGCCCTCGCTGCACAACAGCAACCCGGCGTGGATTCTGAAGGCCAGCCCATCGAGCCCCCAGCACCCGAAGGCGCTATCGCGGCGCGCCTCGGCGGCATCATCTACACCATGATCAACCGCCAGCTTCTTACCCGCGAGACCGCTGGTGCCGATATCACCGTGGTCAACGACATCCCCGATTCAACTGGACTCGGCGCCGCAGCAGCCATCGACATCGCCACCGCTTTGGCGTTGCTCGGCACGGCGGATGATCTGCATGACGCCCCGCTGCGCGCCCGTATCGCAGAAGTCTGTTCCCAAGCGGTTGGCACCTTCGCGCGATTCCCTGCACTGCGCGCTCGTCACTCCGCTGCCCTGCGCGGCGCAGGTGATTCCATCACCATCATCGACTACGCCGATGGCTCCGTGACCCAGGCACCCCACATGATCAACAAGGACATTGCAGCCTTCGCCTTGGCCGTGCCCGGAAACGTGGATTCCGCTGAGGCCGTGACGGAGATTCGCGCCCGCGAGCGGTTCATCGACGCCGCCTGCCGCGCCTTCGGCACGCCGTCGCTGCGCTTGTTGCCGGATGCGCCCCAGCGCGTCCTTGAGTGGCTGGCCGCGGTCCACAAGGTGCACGGCACCGAGAACCAGCCGACCATCGCCCAAGCCACGGCTTGGCTGACCTTCTACTCGGAGGAAACTGAGCGCGCCGAAGGCATTGCTCGTGCTTTGCGCTCCCGCCGCGGCACCGAGCTCTTCCCGCTGCTCACACAGTCGCAGTCTGCCTTGGCCACCGTCTATGGTTTCAACTCCGCAGAAAAACTCGCGCAGCTGGCCACCGCCCGCGGTGCCGTCGCCTCACGCTCTGCTCACGCCGGCACATCCTCCGCCGTCATCGCCTACGTGCCGAGCGCTAAGGCCACAAACTTCGCGGCCGACTTGGCCGAGGACGGCCTGCTGGTCATTCCGCTTACTGCCGGAAGCCCTGCCATCACCGAGGACTAATCCGCCGGCCAGGCAAAGAGCACATCGCGCGCCGCCACGTCGGCCTTCACCAAGGACACCATCGTTTCCTTGCCGGTCTCTGGGTGGCCTACGGCCTGCCCAATCACCGGTGGGTCCAGCACGAAGAGCCGTGCTTTCTCGCGCTTTGGCCCACCATCAACCACGACGGCCTCGAAGTTGGTGCCAACCCACGGCGCCAAGACGGTCGCCTCCGTGAGGTTCAAGCACGCCTTATCCACCTGGGAGGCCAACTGCGATGTTGAGCGCATCGTGGACATGACATCCCCGGCGCGCTCGCGCACCCACTGCGGAACCTCGTAGCCACCGCTCAGCGCCAAGCAGACCTCCGTGGCGAAGCGGTCGACAAGCCTCCGCAGCGGGGCGGTCACGTGCGCATAGTAGCCGCCGATTCCCGCGTGCACGTCCGCTTGGCCATCTTCGAGCCACACGTAGTCCGCACCCCGCAAAAGCCGCTGGGCCTCACGCATCACCGCCATCCCGCGCGGTGAATCCGCATCCACGGAATGGAGGAATTCCGAGATGCTGCGCTCCCCCAGCTCGAAGCCCAGCGCCTCCGCTTCCGAGCGAAAAGTTTCCTCGGCCTCCGGGGTGGCCGCAGATAGGGTGCGCAGGAAACCAACTCCGTGTTCTTCCATCAACCGCCCCGCACACATTCCGGTAAGCAAGGAAATCTCCGAGTTATAGTCCATCACCTCGTGACGCGGCTCCATCACCAGCTCGTAGTGCCCTTCTTCCCCATCGCTGCTTTCAGATACGCGCTGCGAAGGAAGGCGCAGGTTGATCGCCTCGCGGCGCAGCGAGGAGGCCTGGCGTAGCTTTCCTACTTCCGGCAGCAAGGCGATGGAGGAATGCAGCGCACCATTCTCCAAGTCCTTATGGACCTGGTCATAGTCCAGCCGCGCGCGGCTGCGCACGAGCGCGCGCTCCACCGAGAAGTCCTCCACCTCACCCGCAGTGTCAAGGTCGAAGGTCCAGAGGACGGCGGGGCGGTCGACGTCGGCAAGCAGCGAAGCCCTATCTTCGGAGAGCTCCGGCGGGTGCAGCCGCGCCGGTTCATCGGGCAGGTAGATGGTTTGGCCGCGCTTGAGGGACTCGGTCTCCAGCGCGGAGCCCGGCTCGATGAAAGCGGCGACATCCGCGATGGCATAGAGCACACGGTAGCCGCCATCTCGGGCCTCAATAAACACGGCCTGGTCCAGGTCCTTGGAGCCGGCTGGGTCGATGGTCACCAACGGGATCTCCCGGGCGTCGCGGCGCTGCTCGGCATAGCGGTCCTGCGCGGACGCGGCTTGGGCGGTGGCCTCCTCTGGGAAGGTGGTCGGAACAGAAAACTCCTCAGCGATGGGCCGAAAGTCCAAGGGCGCGGCATACAGTTTCATGCCGCCCCATTGTTCCAAAAAATAAAAGTGTAGGGCGCGAATGAGCCAACCTATAAGCCGGATTCTGTGCCGCGCGCCAAGGCGCGGTGGCAAACATCCATCCAGGCCAACCGTTACCAGTTGGCTCAAGCAGCTACCTTCAGGCTTCGGCGAGCAACCTACTAACGCCTGATCGGGCCCGCTAGCGTGGCGGGCCGTGATGCCTTGCTCCCAGTGGGGTTTACCCAGCCACCGCCATCGCTGACGGTGCTGGTGCGCTCTTACCGCACCCTT
This sequence comes from Corynebacterium sp. HMSC069E04, assembly GCF_001813175.1. NCBI lineage: Bacteria > Bacillati > Actinomycetota > Actinomycetes > Mycobacteriales > Corynebacteriaceae > Corynebacterium > Corynebacterium sp. HMSC069E04. The sequence goes on from NZ_KV811696.1 coordinate 211,535, forward strand.
TCACCCTTACCGCTTACCCCACGCCGCGCCGGAGCGAAGCGAAGGGCGCGGCGGTCTACTTTCTGTTGCACTTTCCCGCGGGTCACCCCGGGTTGCTGTTAGCAACCACCGTGCTCTGTGGAGTCCGGACTTTCCTCGGCCCGCGCCTAGTCCCATAACGGAACCGGTTCGACGGAACGCGTTTGCCCGGTCGGCTCATTCGCGCCTGTTAGTTTATCGCAGCGCGCCCAGATGCCCCACATCGTTGAAACGGTGCAGGGTGCTGCCGCCGTCGAAGAATTCAACCTCACTCACAGAAGCCAGCTCTAAGAAGAGGTGGTTGGGTGTTTGCGGTCCGGAATCAAGCGCCTGGCGCACGAAGGACTTGATGGGGTTGACGTGGGAAACCACGAGAACGGTCTGCCCCGCGTAGCGCTGCTGCAACTTACGGCGCGCAGCACTGACGCGGCGGTGCACGGCGCGCAGGGACTCCCCGCCCGGGCAGGCCACGGACGTATCCTTCAGCCAGCGCGCGTGAAGCTCGGGGTCGGCGGCGTCGGCTTCAGCAAAGGTCTTGCCCTCCCAGCGTCCAAAGTCCACCTCAATGAGGTCCTCGACGGTTTCCACACGCAGGTCACGGCCCGTAACCACGGCCGCGGCCGTCTGCTGGCAGCGGCGCAACGGCGAGCACACCACGACATCGATGTGGGTATCGGCCAAGGCTTGGGCAGCGGCGAGCGCTTGCTTCTTGCCCAACTCAGTCAACTCGGGGTTCGCGCGCCCGGAGTATTGCTTGGCGGCGGACATCGCCGTCTGCCCGTGGCGCAGCAGGATGAAGCGGGTGGCCGGGCCACACTCGGGGCGCCAGTCAGCCGCGGTTGAGGACGCCGTGCTTGGCGACGTCTCCCCTGCCTCCCCACTGCCCGCAGCATCGAGAGCAGCGTCCGCTTCAATGGCGTCGCCGGCACCCATATCGAGGATGCCCACGGGCTCGCCCTTCGCGGCGGCATCCATGGCGACGTTGGACAGCTCATCGGCCACCGAGTTCTTGGCGCGCGGTACCCACTCGAGGCTGAAGCGCGGAATCTGGTTGAGCAGGCGGCGCGCCTCGATGGCGAGCTTTTGCATGTCCGGGTGCTTGATCTTCCAGCGCCCGTTCATCTGCTCCACCACGAGCTTGGAGTCCATATAGAACTCCACCTCGTCGGCCCCCAGCTCCACCGCGGCCTCAAGGCCACGCAGCAGCCCGTGGTATTCGGCCACGTTATTGGTGGACTTCTGGCCCACGACGTAGGCGATTTCCCTGAGCAGCTGCGAGCGGTCCTCGTTGTACACCGCCGTGCCAGAACCGGCTATCCCGGGGTTTCCGCGGGAGCCGCCATCAGCAAAGATGACTAGCTTCATGAGGCTGGGCGCACCAGGTAGGAGCCGCAATCGGAGCACTGCGGAACCTCGTCGGCAGCAGCGTTGCGCACCGCGTTCTGCTCGGCCGGCGGCAACACGATGAAGCAGCCGCCGCAAGCGCGGCCGGTGAAGGCCGCGGCCCCCACACCGTTTTCTTCGCGCACGGTCTCGTACTCCTCCAGGACATCCGCGGGCAGCTGCTCGCGCAGCTCGCCGATGCGCACCTGTGGGTCGGGGCGGTTCGCCGCAGCCTCCTGGGCGGCCTCGGCCGCGCGCTTGAGTACTTCGAGCTTGCGCTCCGAATCGGAGACCTTTGCGCCGTGGACGTCCAGGTTGGCACGCAGGGCGTGGATTTCGTTGTGGGCTTCCTGCAGCTCGCTCATGAGATCCGCGATACGGGACTTGGCCGCGTAGAGATCGTGCTCCAGATCCTTGCGGGTCTCCGGGTCGGTCGCGGCGCCGAGCTGTGCCTTGTCATCGCGCTCGCGCTGGCGCAGCTTGCGCTCATCAGCCTGGATGCGCAGGATCTCCATCTCCATGTCATCAACGGCGAGCTGGGCGGAGCCGGAGGCGTCGACAAGCCGGGCGTGTGCGGCCTGCGCCTTCTCGTATTCCTCTTGCTCCGGGATGGTGGGAGTTCCACCGTGCGCCTGGGAGCGCTCGAGGGTGGCCAGCTCCAGCAGGATGTTCTGCAGGTCCTGTGGCAGTTTCATTTAGTTCTCCTTATGCGCAGAAATCGTCCATGGGTCGGTGCGGACATCGATGATCTCGGTGTTCACGCGCAATGCGCCCTCCACAATATCGCGCGCCTGGGTAGTCCAGGGAAACTCGCTGGCCCAGTGAGCAGTATCCACCACGGCTGGGCCCTCCGGCTCCGCCAAGTGCGCGGCGCGCAGGTGCTCATCCACCGGGTGGTGGCGCAAATCGGAGGTGACGTAGACGTCCACGCCGAGCGCGGCCGCCTGGTCCAGGAAGGAGTCCCCCGAGCCGCTGGAGACGGCCACGCGCTTGACCATCCGCTCCGGGTCACCAGCCGCGCGCACTCCCCATTCAGTTTCCGGGAGGGCATCGGCCACGCGCTGGGTGAATTCGCGCAGAGTCACCGGCTCCTCCAACTCGCCCACGCGCCCCAACCCTAAGGCCTCGTCGAGGTTCTCATAGGGCTCCACCGGGACGATGGGGCGCCCAGGCTTGATACCGACGAGCTCAGCCAGCTTGTCGTTGACACCCGGGCGTGCTTTATCCGCGTTGGTATGCGCGGCCAACAGGGCCACGCCGTTGCGGATGAGAGTGTGAATGATCTTGCCCTTCGGGGTATCCGCCGCCACCGAGGTCACCCCGCGCAGAAGCAGCGGGTGATGCACCACGAGCATCTGCGCGCCGAGTTCCACAGCTTTGTCTGCCACCTCCTGGGTGCAGTCCAGAGCGAAAGCCACGGTGCTCACCTCATCCGTGGGGTCGCCGCATACCAGGCCAACGGCATCCCAGGGCTCGGCCAGCTGCGGCGGGTAGGCCTCGTGGATAACGCGGCGGATCTCGCCAACGGTCGTGTGTTCTGCCATCTCCTATGCTCCTTATACGGCTTCAGGTTTCACGTCAGTCGCGTCGCTGCTATATCCTAGCTTTCGTTCGCCAGCGCACCCCTCTAGCTTAAGGAGCCTTTGCATGACGCCTCCGGAGAACTCCAACCAGCTCCACATCGTCTTCGTATGCACGGGCAATATTTGCCGCTCACCAATGGCGGAAATCATTACCCGCGATGCCATGGAGACCGACATGCTCGATCTCCTCGCGCGCGTAGATTCCTGCGGCCTCGGCGGCTGGCACGTGGGCCAGGGCGCGGATGAGCGCGCCGTTGCTGAACTGCGCCGCGGCGGCCACGATGGTGCCGGCCACCAGGCTGCCCAGCTGGGCGAAGAGCACATGGACGCGGATCTCTTCGTGGCCATGGACACCGGCCACCGCGATGCCCTCCTAGATCGCGGCATCCCACAGGAGAAGGTGCGCCTCATGCGCAGCTTCGATCCGAATTCCCCGGAGGATGCCAGCGTAGAGGATCCTTTCTACGGCACGGAGGAGGATTTCGCCCGCACCCGCGAGGAGATTGATGCCGCCGTTCCCGGCCTACTCGAGTGGATTAAGACGAACCACGGCTAGATAATTCTTTGCGGCTACTAGACTGATCATCATGCTCAAGACATTCCTCAAGCCTGGGTGGGTGCTCTTTCTCATCTTCGTCGTCGCCTTTTCCTATTTCTCTTTCACGGTGCTGGCACCGTGGCAGCTAAATAAGGACGATCAGATTGTGGAGCGCAACCACCTCATTGAGGAGGCCTATGAGGCCGACCCCCAACCGGTCACCGAGGTTTTTTCGGCGGATGGTTCCTTGCACAAGGAGTGGGAGCGCGCGGAGCTAACTGGCCACTACCTCCCGGAGGATGAGGTTCTCCTGCGCTTGCGCCCGGTGGAGTCCGCTCCGGGCTTCCAGTCACTGGTCCCCTTTGAAACCGAATCCGGCGAGACCTTCTTGGTCAACCGCGGGTGGGTGCCTACGGATGAGGGCAATTCTGTGCCCCACATCGATCCGGCCCCGGAGGGCGAGGTCACCATCGTGGGCATGGCGCGCTACAACGAGCGCGAGCACTCCTCCGCCCCCATTGAGGAGCAGGGCTACACGCAGGTCTACTCCATCAATACGGAACAGATAGCAGAGCTTGTCGACGTCCCCCTCGCCCACGACTACCTCCAACTCTCCCCCGAGCAACCAGGTGAGCTGAATGCACTGCCGGTGCCGAAGTTGGATCGCGGCAATCACCTCTCCTATGGCTACCAATGGATTGCCTTCGGCATCATGGCGCCGTTGGGCTTTGCGTATTTCGTGTGGTCCGAGATTCGGGAGCGCCGACGCGCCCGCGAGGAGGAAGCCCTGATGGCCGAGGCCACCGCGGCCGCCACCAGTGCTGGCTCCCCCGATGCGTCCGCAGACGTCGATATCTCCGAGCACGAGGAGCCTGCGAGCGAGCACCCCGAAGCCACAGCGCCTTCTGCCTCAGGACCAAGACCGGCGGCTGGAACGCAGCCTTCCCGCCGCTCCCGCTCGCGCTATGGCTCCGCCAAGCCGGACTTCTACGAGAAGATCCGCGAGCGCGGTCAGGAACGCTTCTAGCCTCGGCCCCCAAAGGGGACGATCATGAACGCGATTGCGTGGACGTGAGAAGCGACCGAAACCGAGATTTCCGAGATTGCCGGCTTTCTAAACATGGAGATTGCCGACAGTATTCTTGAAGCCGCTGGCTGCACCGCTGAGAACTGCATTCCCAACTGGGGCGAAGACATGGGCCTGACCCCGGAAAGTAGACACGTCGGGGGTTAGGCCCGATCGACACTCCCCACTAGAGCAAAAAGCATCTTTCACCCAAGCGCAAAGGCTTCCTTCTCATTCACGCGCGACCCTACTAAATATGGGTCAATGCGGATACCGATGCACCTTCCTGTGCTCGAACCAGGCCCAAATCAAAGAAGCCAAGAACAACAGTGGCGTAACCCACGCCAGACGATGCCACCAATGTGCTCCAAAGTATGATTCATCAGCACTTAGTCCTGCTAGATAATTGATTACAAGCGTTGCGATGAACAGCACTACAACGACAGTAACGCTCGACCAGTAGGCTGCGCTTTTCTGTTTACACGTCAATGCCATCCTCCTCAATACATGTTTGCTGTTTTAGCGCGGGTTTGTGTGGTTAGTAGTCTCCCCCACCCGGATTACATCGTTCGGCCATTGTTCTAGGAAGCTTCACATTTGAGGTATACCCTAACCGAACACTAATTCCGGAACCATACCAAGTGTTCGCTAGGGTTAAACCCTGACCAAACCCCCGAACGCCAACACACCCAACTCAAAGCAGCCGGAGCAGTCCGCATCTACGCCGACCGCCAAAGCGGCCTTCGCCCTAGAGCACCCGCGGGCAACCGCCGAGCACGACGAAACCCCTCTCCGACTTAACGGAAAGGGGTTTCATTTGGTGCGGCCTGAGGGGATCGAACCCCCGACCTACTGGGTGTAAACCAGTTGCTCTTCCAGCTGAGCTAAAGCCGCAGTACACTTGGTGTGCTCGAACAAGATTAGCCCATAGGCACCCGCAGCAACAAATCAGGGTGTGATTCGACGCCGCGAATGCCGCCTGAGCAGGTATATCCTGCGGTTATTCTTTAGGGCTTCTTGGTGTAGCCGCGGGCCACGAGGCAGGAACCCTGCCACTCGCCGAGGCGCTCAGCCTTGGTCTGTACGAGGCCGGCCAGCTGTGCGGATTCGGAGATCTCACCCGGCTCCAGGTTGCCCGGCTTTCCAGCACCCGGGGTCAGCAGCCAGATGCGGCCGGAATCGCCCAGGGGACGGGTGGCATCCACCAGCCCATCGACCAAGTCGCCGTCCTCCGCGCGCCACCACAGCAGCACGAGGTCACACAGCTCGTCGGTCTCCTCCTCGAGGAAGTCCTCCCCCAACACGTCCTCGATGGACTCAGAAATCGTGCAGTCACAGTCCTCGTCCCAGCCAAGTTCTAGGGCAATCTGGCCCTCCTCGATACCGAGCTTGGCTGCAAATCCCGTCACTCGCTGAGTTCCTTCCGATGAAGTAGTTGATGTCATGCAGAGTATTTTAACGTCTACGGTGCACTTTTTCGCGTCGAACCGCCCCCGATCTCGCCCAGAGGTGGACATTTTCCCTCATAAAACCACCCGTGGGGGCCTCCGAGTGCCCCACCGCGAAAGAGGCGCGTATCCTAGAGCAAGATCTGTGTACTACGACCCAGGAGGATTTAATGGCCGACTTGGACGCCCACAACGGCGACTCCAACTTTCCCATCGTTCGCGATGGCGTGGCAGCATACCTGCATGACTCCGACCCGGAGGAGACCCGCGAGTGGATGGACTCCCTCGATGGTCTTCTAGATTCTTCCGATCCGGAGCGCGCCCGCTACCTCATGCTGCGTCTTCTTGAGCGCGCTACCGCTAAGCGCGTGCCGTTGCCGTCCCTGACGTCCTCGGATTTTGTTAACACCATCCCCACCTCCCTCGAGCCGGAGTTCCCGGGCGATGAGGAGTTGGAGAAGCGCTACCGCCGCTGGATCCGCTGGAACGCGGCCATCATGGTACACCGCGCGCAGCGCCCAGGCATTGGCGTCGGCGGACACATCTCGACCTACGCTGGCGCTGCCCCGCTGTATGAGGTGGGTCTGAACCACTTCTTCAAGGGCAAGGACGATCCCTCCGGCGGTGACCAAGTTTTCTTCCAGGGTCACGCTTCCCCGGGTGTCTACGCCCGCGCCTTCATGGAGGGCCGCCTGAGCGAGGAGGACCTCGACGGCTTCCGCCAGGAGCACTCCCGCGGCGAGGGCAATGGCCTGCCTTCTTACCCGCACCCGCGCCTGATGCCGGACTTCTGGGAATTCCCCACTGTGTCCATGGGCCTTGGCCCGATCAACGCCATTTACCAGGCACGCTTCAACAAGTACCTGGAGAAGCGCGGCATTAAGGACACTTCCAAGCAGCACGTCTGGGCCTTCCTGGGTGACGGCGAGATGGATGAGCCGGAGTCCCGCGGTCTGCTGCAGATGGCTTCCCTCTATGAGCTGGATAACCTGACCTTCGTGGTCAACTGCAACCTGCAGCGTCTCGATGGTCCGGTGCGCGGTAACACCCAGATCATTCAGGAGCTGGAGTCCTTCTTCCGCGGTGCCGGCTGGTCCGTCATCAAGATTGTCTGGGGCCGTGGCTGGGACAAGCTGCTAGAAGCCGATAAGGACGGCGCCCTGGTCAACATCATGAACACCACCTCCGATGGTGACTACCAGACCTTCAAGGCGAACGACGGTGCCTACGTGCGCGAGCACTTCTTCGGCCGCGATGAGCGCACGCTCAAGCTGGTGGAGGACATGTCCGATGATGAGATTTGGGCACTACGCCGCGGTGGCCACGACTACCGCAAGATCTACGCTGCATACGACAAGGCGTTGAGCTACGCGGGCACCGGCCGCCCGACGGTCATCCTGGCCCACACCATTAAGGGCTACGGTCTGGGCCACAACTTCGAGGGCCGCAATGCGACCCACCAGATGAAGAAGCTGACGCTGGAGGATCTGAAGCTCTTCCGCGATAAGCAGGGCATCCCGATCAGCGATGAGCAGCTCGAGGCCGATCCGTACCTGCCGCCGTACTACCACCCGGGCAAAGATGCTCCGGAGATCAAGTACATGCTGGAGCGTCGTAAAGAGCTGGGCGGCTTCCTGCCGGAGCGCCGTGAGAACTTCGAGACTCTGTCAACCCCAGACCTGTCCAAGCTGCGCTCGGTACGCAAGGGTTCCGGCAAGCAGGACGTGGCCACGACCATGGCGCTGGTACGTACCTTCAAGGAGCTCATGCGCGACAAGGAGCTGGGCAAGCGCGTCGTGCCGATCATCCCGGATGAGGCCCGCACCTTCGGTATGGACTCGTGGTTCCCCACCCTGAAGATCTGGAACCCGCGCGGCCAGAACTACGTTCCGGTGGACCACGACCTCATGCTCTCCTACCGCGAGGCCACGGACGGCCAGATTCTGCACGAGGGCATTTCTGAGGCCGGTGCCGCAGCGTCCTTCACTGCGGCGGCTACTTCCTACGCCACCCAGGGCGAGGCGATGATCCCGCTGTACATCTTCTACTCGATGTTCGGCTTCCAGCGCACCGGTGATGCCTTCTGGGCTGCTGGCGACCAGCTGGGCCGCGGCTTCATCATCGGCGCTACCGCCGGCCGCACCACCCTGACCGGTGAGGGCCTGCAGCACATGGACGGCCACTCCCCAATCTTGGCGTCGACCAACCCGGCTGTGGAGGTCTACGACCCAGCCTTCGGCTACGAGATTGCGCACTTGGTCCCCCGCGGTATCGAGCGCATGTACGGCGAGGACAACGAGCCAATCATGTACTACATCACCGTGTACAACGAGCCGGTCAAGCAGCCTGCCGAGCCGGAGAACCTCGATGTCGAGGGCCTGCACAAGGGCATCTACCACTACAACACCGCTGAGTCCGGCTCCATCCCTGCCAACATCCTGGCCTCCGGTGTGGGTATGTACGAGGCTCTGCGCGCCCAGGAGATCCTGGCTGAGAACTACGACGTCAAGGCTTCGCTGTTCTCCGTCACGTCCTGGGTCAAGCTGGCTCGCGACGGTGCTGCCCGCAACCAGGAGGCGCTGCGCAAGGGCACGGAGCCGACCGAGGCATTCGCTACCTCCCAGCTCAAGGGCTTCGAGGGACCGTTCGTCGGTGTCTCCGACTTTGCCACGGACCTGCAGGAGCAGATTCGCCCCTACGTCCCGGGTGAGTACATCGTCCTGGGCGCAGACGGCTTCGGCTTCTCCGACACCCGTGAGGGTGCTCGCCGCTACTTCAACATCGACGCCGAGTCCATCGTCGTCGGCGTCCTCGAGGGCCTCGCCCGCGAGGGCAAGGTGGAGCGCAGCACCGTAGAGAAGGCGGCCCGCGAGCTAAAGCTCGACGACCCGACCGCCACCGTCTCCACGTCCTCCGATGAGGACTAAGCCTTAAGGCTTTTCAGCTCTAGCCCCTTCTGCCTGAGCAGGAGGGGCTTTCTCATGCTCAACTCATGTTCCAGCCCAGGGGCAACTGCCCTAGTTGCCAAAGTTCTGGCCAGATCTTGAATCAGAGGCTATAACTTTGGCAGAACGGGCAGTTCGACCACCACAGGAGGCTCAGCCAACGCCGATAAAAGGCTCAGCAGCCATCAGCGGCGAGGACTAGTTGCCGAGCACGCGATCGAGGACCCTGCCCAAAGCCTTAGAGACCTCGCTAGGCTCTTCCAGGATGACCATGTGGCCGGCGCCATCGATGACGGTCAGGGTAGAGTCCGGCCAGTGGCGGGCAATGACCTCCGATTGGCGGCGCGGGGTCACAATGTCATGCTGGCCCACCACGATTTCCCCCGGCACGCTGCGCAGCCGCGCCGTTGCGCCGTACTCGGAGTGCTCCACCAAATCATCGAAGAAGCCCGCGTAGCTCGACATCGGGGTATCCAGCAGCATCGCCACGTGGAATTGCAGCTTGTCCATCTGCGGGAAGCCCTGCAACAGTGCCGCAAACACCGGGGCGATGAGTGCTGCTGCCTCGAAGCGCACGCGGTTGAGCCGGTTCGGCAGCTTCAGGCAAGCGCGGTAGACCATGCCCAGCGTCTTCGATTCCAAGATGCGAGCCACGCCAGCGGCGGCAAAACGCTGCATCGAGGTGGCCACCAGCGCCATTCCTTCGACGCGATCAAAAACATCCCGCGGGGCGCGGCGCAATAAATTCAGCGCGATCATCCCGCCCATGGAATGCCCGAGGAGGACCAAGGGCCCCTCGGTGGCGCGCTCGGAAATCACGGCCAGCACGTCATCGGCCGCGCCCCGCACCGTGCACTGCGCGGGGGCGACGTGGGTGGATTGGCCGTGGCCGCGGACGTCGACAAGCAGGCAGCGCACCGTGGGATAGTTACGGCGCACGTCGTTGACCTGGGAGTAGAAGCTCTCAGCAGACAGGCAATAGCCGTGGATGAAAACCGCGGTGACCTCCGCATCCTCAGGGCCCACCTCATACCAGGCCACGCGCACGCCGTCGTTATCCACGAAGCCCGAGTCGCTCACTCCTGTCAGCCCTGGCTTTGTTGTGAGATCATGCAGATCGTTGTGGACGGTGTGCTCGACGGAGCGCATGCGGGGGCGGACCCGGCGCGACCAGCTGCGGGCGATGGCGAAGGAACGTGCTCGAATAACCATGACATTTCAATACTAGACTGGGCCCCATGGCTAATGACCTTTCAGCGCAACTCCAAGCCCGCTTCGGCTCCGCACCGGCAGAAGAGAAAGATTCTGCACCCGCCGGCGACGCCTATAGTGAGCTCACCCGCCTCATCACAAAGGTGACCGGCGTGGAGGAAGGCCTGGAGCGCGAAGCGAAGTTGGAGGACCTGGGGGTTGAGTCGCTCGAGCGCATCGAATTAGCCGTGCGCCTCGAGGAAGCCTGCGGGGTCCGCCTTAATGAAGAAACCATGCTCTCCGTGACCACGGTGGGCGAACTTGCTGAGTATGTGGAGGAACACTCGTGATTTCTTATCTTTCGGACATGGACGGCGTCCTCATCAAGGAAGGGGAGATGATTCCCGGCGCGGATAAATTCATCCAAGCGCTGAAGGATAACAACATCGAGTACATGGTTCTGACTAATAACTCGATGTCCACCCCGCGGGACCTGTCAGCACGTCTTCAGAACACAGGCCTGGATATCCCGGCGGAGCGCATCTGGACCTCCGCGACGGCCACGGCGGCTTTCCTCTCCAACCAGGCGGGGCTGTCCACGGCTTATGTCGTGGGCGAGTCTGGTCTGACCACCGCCCTGCACGAGGCCGGCTGGATTCTCAATGACCGGGAGGCGGACTTCGTGGTCTTGGGTGAGACCCGCACGTATTCTTTTGAAGCCATCACCACGGCAATCAATCTCATCCGCAACGGCGCGCGGTTCATCGCCACCAACCCGGATGTTACGGGCCCGGCCCCGCAGGGCGTGCTGCCAGCCACGGGTGCTGTGGCCGCACTCATCACCGCGGCGACCAACCGCGAGCCTTATTACGTGGGCAAGCCCAACCCGGTCATGATGCGCAGCGCGTTGAATAACATTGGCGCGCACTCGGAGAACACCGTGATGATCGGTGACCGCATGGATACCGACGTCAAGTCTGGCCTGGAGGCCGGCATGCGCAGCATCCTGGTGCGCTCCGGTATCAGCGATGACCGCATCATCGAGCGCTATCCTTTCCGCCCAACACGCATCATTGATTCCGTGGCGGACCTGCCGGAGCGCATCCTCGATCCCTTCGCGGACTAGGGCTTAGACCGCGCGCTTGACGACGCCCCGGAAACCGTACTCCCCTGCCAGCATCTCCACCGCGCGGCCCAGCGCTTCCAATTCGCTGGGCGTTCCGGTGAGCACTTGCTGGCAGCCGATTCCGGTGCAACCTGCGTTGGCGGCTTCCCGGTTAGCTGCGTTGTCAGTTTCCCCTTTAGCTACGTTGTCGGCTTTAATGCCGACAACGTCCCACAGCGGATCGCGCCGCCAGCGGGTGCACCACTGGGCGGTGAGCGGGTCATCGCCGGGCACGATGAATTCGCTTTCGCTGCGGATGCAGCGCGCCATGGCGCGCTCGATGGCAGGGCGCAAGCTGCGCGGCATGCCTGAGATCTCCAGCACGGCTGTGCAGACCTCACCGCAGGCGCGGTTGGGCCAACTATCCGCTGGGCTGCCAAGTGGGCTGGCTGAAGCAGCCGGTGCAGCGGCACCGGCTAGCTGCGGGTGAACGCGTTGATTCACTCCTTAGACTCCTTTGACGTGCGAGTGATGGCACGCCGGCATACGCCGACGCAAGACGAGCTTCGTCTTCCCCTACGAACTTGTCTTCATCACGCCACTCGCGCCGAGGCGCGAACATCACGTCGTGCGGCCAGGTTTTAAGGCCCCGTGATGTGTCGTTGTGTGCCCACAATTTTCCCCCGCCGTTTGGGCCACAACAACCCTCAACCTGCACTTAAGCCCCCACGGCCTCAACAAGAACTTGAGACTTCCACCCGGAAATTCGCCCCACCAATCACTTGCGTCACACAACTAAACGCACGCAACACGCGCGCGATGCCGCCACAGCCACCCCTGCTACCCCCGTTGCCACATGCGTCCGCGGGCACGCCGAGCTTCAACGTCGCCACACAATCGTGACTAGCGCGCCTGGCACTCCTCCCAGATGGCCGTGTTGGCCTCGGCCCACAGCGGCTTACACCACTCGCCGAAGTCACGGTCAGTGAGCGCAACCATGGCCCAGTCACCCGCCACCCACAGGTAGGTACCGCTCATGCCGAAGTGCCCCACGGCATCGGCAGGCAAGCCGCCCATCCACTGCTGCTTCTCGCCGTGGATTTCAAAGCCCAGCCCCCACGTGCAGTCCTTGAAGCTGCCATAGCCGGGCACAATACCCCGCAGCCCAGGGAATTGAACGCTGCGCATCTCCTCGACCGTCGAAGGATCGAGAAGGCGCGGCGAATAGACCTCGCCAGCAAAGGCAGAAAGGTCCTCCACGCTGGAGACCAGTCCATGTCCGGCTGAACCCTCCAGGGCAGTGGCCCGCATCCCCAGCGGGGCGCACACGCCTTCAGCAAGGTACTCGGCAAAGGGAATCTCGGTGGCCTTCTCCACCTCTTCGGCGGCCCACTCATAGCCGGCCGAGGAGTAGATGCGGCGCTCCCCTACGGGTTTCTGCGGCTCGCGAGAATCAAAGCCCACACCCGAGGCATGAGCCAGAAGGTGGCGCAGCGTGGAGCCTTCCGGGCCCGCCGGCTGATCCAGCTCCACCGCCCCTTCTTCCACGGCCACCATCACCCCATAGGCGGCCACCAGCTTGGTCACGGATGCCACTGGGAAGCGGCGGGAGGTATCTCCCAGCTGCTCTACCACCTCGCCGCGGTGCAGCAGGGCGGCAGCAACGGTATCGACTGGCCAGGACTCAAGAGAAGAAAAAGCGCTCATGCGCTCCAGCTTAACGAGGATCGCGCTCGCAGCCTACGCCATCACCATCGCGGTCGAACTTGGAGCGGAAACCCGGCTCACCCGCATAGATCGGGCGGCCGAGCGCGTTCCACACATCAGCACAACGAGTGAAGTATGCCGGAGCCGGCTTCGGTGCCGGGGCGGGAGCGGGCTTGGCCGCAGGCTTCGGAGCAGGAGCTGGTGCGGGTGCGGGAGCCGGCGCAGGCTGCAGGGCCGGAGCAGGTGCCGGTGCGGGCTGCGGTGCCGGCGGCGAGGGAATCACGCCCGGAAGCGGATTCGGGATGATGCGCTGCTGCACGGCCCAGTACACGCCACCCGCAATAGCTGCGAGGATGGCTGCGGAAATGCCCACGCCAAGAGCAATCTTTTCGCCCTGGGAAGACTGCTGGAATTCGGCATCATCGTCCGCGCTGGAAGAGTCAGAGCTCTGATCAGAGGACTCAGCATCCTGGATTGAGGATGCAGCGTCCTGCTCGGAAGAGAGATCGGCACCAGTATCAGCGGCGGAGGAGTCAGCGGCAGGAGCCTCGACTCCCTGACCAGCAGTCTCCGCCTGAGCAGGAACAACAGCGGATAAACAAAGAGAAACAGAGACAGAGGCGGCGAGAACCGCACGAGAGAACTTAGTCATAAAGATAAGTTATAGCCCGTGGTTCTTCCCCACAGGAAATTACGCAATGAGCTGGGGCTGGATTGCCCCCGACACACGCTTCGTTAACGAATGACCCCGCCTTGGCGATACATAAGGTGTAGCGCATTGCGCCGCTGCACTTCCCTATCACTCATATCTCTGGTGCGGCCTCTCCAAGCGTTTCCCGGCAGCACCTCTCGGTGCTGCCCCCTGAGTGCTGTACGGTGTTGCTGTCTCTCGGCGACGCTCTTCCAACCCTGTTGGGCTTTCTACAGGACCTACATCGCGCTGGAAGGCTCCGTGGCGTTCACGGTGGGCTGCTCATTAGCTGTTGGTGCAGCTGTTTCGGAGTATTGCTCCGCTGGGGTCTGCGTTGCAGGGGCCTGCGGATCCGCCGGGACATACGTGGCCTCGCTGTCCGGGGCGCTATCAGTCGGCGTCGCCGGCTGGCCTGCATCCGTCGGTTCTTGGCCCGTGGAATCAGTAACCGGCGCATCCTGCGGCGTGGTATTCGGTGCGGCCGAAGGCTCAGACGGTTCCGCGGACTCAGAAGCTGCTTCTGAGTCCCCCATCCATCGCGAAGGCGATAGCCATCCGGCATCCACCCCATCCGGGTTGGCGGAGAAAAGGAGCAGCAGGCCCACCACGCCGAGCGAGGCGAAGAGTCCCATAGTGGAGGCGCGCACGCGCCCGCCCAGCGTCCAGAAATACTGCCACTTAGTCTCCGGCTTATCGGCGCGCCAGATGCCGCCCTTGTAGTCGTCCTCTTCCTCGTCGTCGGATTCATCGGAGAACGCCGGGCGGCCTGGGCCGTCATCCATGTTCTCCTTAGGTTCCTCGGCGGCATCCGCCACAACTTCCGTAGCGATGACCTCCGTCTGCTCCTCAGCCGCGCTATCCGACGTCGCGCTGTGCTGCGAAAGCTCAGCAGTATCTGCCGCCGGCATGACGGTGGTGGGGGTGGTGATATCGGAGGCGTCGCCAAGCACCTGCAGGGCATCGCCCGGCAAGCCCTCCGCCGTGGGCAGCTTGTAGAGATCCCAGAAGGAGGACAGCAGGGCTGAGCGAATAGCGCGCTCCACCGCCCACTGGCGGGCGGGGTTTACCTGCACCAAGACGCGATACTGTACCTGCCAGGGCTGGCCAGCCGCAGTGGGTGCGGTAAGCCCGGTAGCGGGCAGGACGTCGAGCTCGCCAGCCACATCCCCGCGGATTTCCGGGGCATCGAGGGCGTGCTGAGAAATCTTTTCCACCTGCTCGGTGATCTCCGGCAAAGAATCGCCCTCATGAACCGGGATGGCAATATCCACCACCGCACGGGACCACTCTTGGGAGAAATTCGTGACCACGCCCGCAGAGCCATTGGGCACCATGACGACCTCGCCGGTGGGCGTGCGCACCGTCGTCGTACGCAAAGTCAGCGACACTACGGTTCCTTCCACGCCCGTCACACCGTCGAAACTGACGTAGTCACCCACACCGAACTGCTTTTCCGACAGGATGAAGAAGCCCGCGAGGAAATCACCGATGATGGACTGCGCACCGAAACCGACGGCAGCCGAGACGACGGTCGCCGGAATCGCCGCGCCGAGGGGTGGCACCCCAAGATTGGACAGCGCAGCCAGCACGAGCAGGAAGTACACCACCGCCTGCGCCACATAGACCAGCGCCCCGGCGAGTGCTAGGCGCGCTTTGGTGGATTCTTGGTTCTCATCCAAACGGGACTCAATCACCCGCACGGCCAGCCGGCCGATACGCGGGATGAGAATGCCCAACAGAAGCATTCCCAACAGCGGCAAACCATGGTCCACGATGGCCTGCCAGATGGCGAACATGTAGTACTTCAGCATTTCGCCGAGATTACTCTTTCAGCCTGACAGAACCCTTGGAACTTTAAGCGCGGTGGATGAGATAGTAATTCGGGGTGGGCTTCCACGTGAAGCCGGCGGGGACGATATCTGCGCCGTAAGCGGTATAGGACTTTGTCGTCCACAGCGGGATGGCCGGCATCTTTTCCAGCAGCAAGCTCTGCGCTTCGGTGTAGTACTTCTGGGCTTCCTCGTGGTCTTGTGCCTTACCTGCCTTTTCCAGCAACTTATCGTATTCACGGCTGCTAAAGCCGGACTCGTTCTCTGAGGAGTAGGAGGCATACAAGGGAACCAAGAAGGTCGATTCCTCTGGAAACTCCGCCTGCCAGATCGTGCGGAAGGCCCCGGTGATGTGGCGGGCAGTAACCTCTTTGCGCAGGTCCTTCAAAGTCCCAAACTCTTGGCCCTCCGAGGGAACGCCGAGGGTATCCGTCAACTGTTTCGCCACCGCGTCAATCCACGTCTTATGGCCGCCATCGACGTTATAGCCAATGCTAAATGTGCCCTCGAAGGGCTCCAGCTTTTCTGCTTCTTCCCACAACTCGCGGGCCTTGTCCGGCTGGTAGGTCAGCACGTCGGCTCCTTCCGGGGCGGGCGGGGTGGAGCCAAAGAGGGGCGCGACGAAACTGGTGGCCGGAACCACCATGTCGTGGAAGACTTCTTGAGCAATTTTTTCGCGGTCCACCGCCATGGACATAGCGCGGCGGCGCAAGCGCCCAGCCTCACCGCGGAAATTCGCGTCATTGGCGGGGATGGTGATTTCCATGATGGAGCCACCTGGCTTAGTCAGCGCACGCTCACCCAGGTCCTTTTCGAAGCTGCCGAGTCTCTCCGACGGGATGCGCGTGAGCACGTCCAACCGGCCTTCGACGAGATCCTGGTAGGCCTTCTCTTCCGAGGAGTAGACAACGAACGTGATTCCCTCGTTTTGTGGCTTGCGCGGACCGTTATAGCGCGGGTTCGGCACGAGGGTTATTGCCTTCTCACGCTCCCAAGAGGCCAGCATGTACGGTCCGCTGCCGATGGGTTCCATTCCGCGCTCGCTCAACTTGTCTTGGTCTTCGGAACGCATGGGGAAAAAGACCGAATAGCCCAGCCTCTCCAGGAATCCCGCCGTGGGACGTGAGAGCTGAATGCGGAAGGACTTCTGCCCCGTGACCGTCAGGCCACGCATAGTCTTGCCGCCCTCGTGGAAACCTAGGATCGGTTCAAAATGGTGCGCAGACAGCAGCGACTGGTTTACCGCGGTATTCCACGTATCGACGAAGTCCTCAGCAGTAACGTTCGAGCCATCGGAGAACTCTGCGTCCTCACGAATCACCACGTCATAGGTCGTGTCATCGACCTGTGTGATGGATTCCGCCATGTCATAGTGGGTATCACCATCTTCATCCAGATACATCAATCCGGAATACACCAAGTTGATGATGGTCTGCCCCGGCACATCGTTGGAATCAGCCGGGATGAGGGTGCGCTGCGGCTCTGAAATATCAGTGGTGATGAGGTCTAAGCCTGAGGTATCAATGCGGTCCGGTTCCGAAGCGCAGCCCACCACCTTGGGTGCCACTGCCCCCGACACTGCCAGCACCCCCAGCAGGCCCAGAAAAGAACGCCTCGACGTCACGCGCTCATCACCTCACTTTCACCCATACTTTAAAGCATCTAATCATCCCTCTTTTCATAGCGACGCATGAGCCTTTCCACCAGTTCATCGGTGAGCTGATCATCAGCCAAAATGCGGTCCAGAAGCTCGCGCGGTGAGGGCTCATCGGCGCTCGGGGTCTCATAGGAGTCACCGCTTAGATCCACACCGAAGTCGGAGGTTTCTGCCTCCGCAGTGGCAGGCTCAATCATCTCTGACATCTCCGCGACTTCCTCATTGAAAGAATCGAGGAACTCGTTGGCGTCGATAGCCGCTTCCGCACGTCGCTTGCCTGCTCGCACCTCGCGCTCAATACGGCGCTGCAGTGCCTTTTCCATTTGGTTGTGGCGCCAGGAGCGGAGTTTGCTGGGCTCTAGACGACGCCCCACGGCCCTACCCTTACTCTCCGCCTTGCGCGCCATCACCATAACGTAGGCCGCGGTGTCATTGACTGGCGCCCACTCTTGGCGGGCAGGTACGCGCCACCCGGCCCAAATACCCAGCATCGTCATCACAAAGGAGACAATGGGGCCCAGGATGATTCCCCAGGCCAGGTAGCCGGCCGAATCCGCGCCCAGCACCACCAGGGCACAAGCCACCGCGGGAATCACGGTGGGGGTGTTATCCCCGAAGACGGCCGGCTCGCGGCCCATGGCGATATCACGAATCATGGATCCGCCCGTGGCCGTGAACACACCCATCATGATGCAGGGAATCAGCGGCAGGCCATAGGCAATAGCCTTGAGCGCGCCTGTCGACGCCCACAGCGCCGAGACCACCGCATCACCATGCGACTGCACATAGTCCCACGTCTTGCCTTTGAAGTAGACGAAGCGGGCGATGATGGCTCCGGTAAACGCCAGGTAGAGGTACTCCGGCTGGCTCATCGCGGCGACGGTTCCGCGGTTGATGAGCACGTCACGGATCATGCCGCCGCCGAGGGAAGAGAACATCGCGATGAAGAAGAAGCCCACGATGTCATAGCCGCGCTGCCGCGCCATCGTTCCGCCAATCATGCCCATGAGGAGGACACCAATGATGTCGGACCAGTAGTACAGCGACTCGATCAATGGGTCCATCTCGACAACGCTCATAGTGGTCATCGTAACGGGTAGCGAGCGGATTCTCGCATTAAGGAGCTATTCCTTGGAATGCTCCGCCTAAATGCTGACCTACGAGGGCTCAGAACAGGAGCTAATGCTCGTAGAGCTCGTTGTAGGCTTTCTCAATCCAAATGACGTAAAACACTTCCCCGTCTTTCCAGCCCGCAAAAGGGAGATTCCCTTTATGGCGGTAAACCCGGAATCTCTCGACATCCTGAAACTGCCGAGGAATCTGAGGAATAATCGCGCTTGCCGGAATAAACTCTGAGCCGAGTCCGTGCTTGGGATGCTGTGCCAGCTCTTTCCATGAAAGCACTGACCGTTTGTGCCATTTTTCTAGAAACTCTGCGCGCATCGAATCATCTAGTTCTTCGAATCCCCACCCCTTCTGCAGGAATCGCGTTGACAGGAGCGGATAGTCAGCCCGCGAGCTACGAAGAGCATCCACGACGCTTGAGGCTGGGGCGCTCCTCACCCCTCTGGTTGGCCTACTCCCCCGTCGTTTACTTTTCTTGCTCACAGCTAGCAGAAATAGTTCTTCAGATCGGCATCCGTTATTTCCAACCCGCGTTTGCCTTCGACGAAGTTCTTCTTCCAAGGAGATTCGGTGTGGGTTTTATTCCGCAATGCCCATGCGGAATAAGGACCATATTTGTCCCACACTTCAATCAAATCCTGCTCAACGTCGCGGTAATCATCCCAGTTGAAATCATCCGAGATGAACTCATCGGGGTCGATGGGAAGCTTTCCGTAGTGCTTAACGTCATGGTAGACATCTACGACTACTGGGCCATGTGCCCATGCTTCCATTCGTTCAGGAAAAAGCGGCAGACCATCAGAATTGCGCATATGCAGCCCCTTGGCGTAGTAAAGAAGCTTTTGAAGCTTGAGCTGCGTAATTTCTGCATCGTCAGTTTCATCAGCCCACGCCACGAACCATTCAGCTATTTGCCGCGCCGTATATTGTTCCATGTCTGCCCTCCTTCCAGTTCCTGCCAAGAGTACAACAGGCCCGAGACACGGCACCATCCCAACGCTCGAAAATGTAAAACGCCCTCAAAAAAGGACAGTCTCAGGCCAAAAGGACAGCACAAAGGCAGTGAGCGATGAAAGCTTGCGTTGTGGGGCCACCGGGGCTCGAACCCGGGACCAACGGATTATGAGTCCGTAGCTCTAACCGACTGAGCTATAGCCCCGCGTATTCCCTGTCAGCGCAACCTACACCAGTGTTCAGCTGGCGAGCTACGTAAGACAGCGAATCCGCTCCCAGCAACATTAATCGGCGGGCCCAGAAAACGGCAATTTAGGCCCCTGAAATCGCTGTCTAAGCTTCAGCAGCGCTCTTCCGCCCTTTCACCGCCACGACGGAGCCAAGGCACGCTTCTGCTCACTTTTTGGCCGGGCTGAGTTTCAGGGCGCTGGGATAACGGCCAAGCCTATTCTTTCTTCTTCACTTTTCTGGCTTGTCTGCGCGCGCGGCGTCGCGCGCGCTTTGCTTTGCGGATGTCGACGACCCAACGCGGAACAAAAGGCCACGGAAGCGGAACCCCAATCGCCCCCGTAAATCCAATAACCCCGATGACGAAAGCTGCCACGAGCGGAACAAGCAACACCGTTTCGACGGACTCGGGAAGGTTCGCACTTGCCACCAACCCTGTGGCACCGGCCGCGCCCATAATGAGCGTGCCATAAGGATAAATGAAGAGGACGCCATCGCTTTCCGCACCTGTTGCATCGGCTGAGTCGTACCACGCTTCTGATTGGGGATTCCTCCGCACGTACCGGATATAAAAGGTCCAGTAGGCCACCATGACCAGCACTAAACCGGCGCACACGAGCAGACCAGTGATATCTCCGTCCATAGGATGCGGCCTCCTGTGGTTGCTGGTTGCGGTATGTAAACAGACGCTACCAGCGACTGCTGGAGTGAGTCCGAAATCCGGATGAGGGCACGCACCCGGTTCTGAAACAGCCTTCTATGATCCGGCATGTGTGAGCCTGTAGTGTCGCGACCATGAGGCTCCTTTCCTTTAGCGTGTCCAACTTCCGCAGCATCCGCGCCACGCAGACGCTTTCGCTGTACCACCATTGGCAGCACTCCACCACGCCGGAGGAAGGTTGGGAGCAGGTCAGCGACCCCATCACCGTCCTCATCGGCTCCACCGCCTCTGGAAAGAGCAGCGTCCTCAACGCCCTGGCCTTCGCACTGCTTGCCATCGAGTCCTCTGCCACCGCCTGGCTTGCCGACGCCCCACCCAACCAACTCCCACACGCCCCGTACCGCCTCGACCCCAAAACGCAGCGCCTGCCCAGCACCTTTGAGCTGGAGTTCGACCTCGATGGAGTGCGCTATCTCTACGGATTCCAGTGGAGCTTTACCGGCGTGCATGCCGAGTGGCTCAGCCGCGTGCCATCAACCAGGTGGAGCCCCTGTTTCGTGCGCACCCGCGGTGAGGAGGTGCAGTGGACGCGCTCCTTTATGGATAAGGGGGATGTGGCCAAGCTCGGTCCCGTGACAGACACCGAGCTTATCCTTTCCGCCGGCCTGCGCGACGGGCACCCCATCCTCGCCCCGCTAGCCCGCGCCTTGGTGCACGACGTGTCCTATCTGCCGCACGGGCATACCGCGATGAGCACCGCCTCCCGTATCACCACCCTTATCCGCACCGGCAAGCTGCACCTGCATGAGGCTGCCGCCCTACTTCGCGCGGCCGATGCCGGTATCCACTCCGTGCGGCTGAACCAGGACCACATCCCGGAGCACGTCTTCCGCCAGATGCGCCCGGTCATCGATGCGCTCAGCCACAGCGATGGCAGCATCCGCCGCCCCGACGAGTTCAGCGCCTACTCCGATACGGAGATTGAATCCCTGCTGCACGCCATCATCGTGGAGCACAAGGCCGATGATTCCTTCTACGAGCTGAAGCTGACCGATGAATCCGGCGGCACACAGAACTGGATGGCCACCGCTCCCCTAGTCCTGGACACCCTGCGCCGCGGCGGGATCCTGGTGGCCGACGAGCTGGATTCCGCCCTGCGCCCAGCTCTTCTCGACTTCATCATTCACGCCTTCCGCGAGCCCAGCATCAACGTCAACGGCGCGCAGCTCATCTTTGCCTCCCACGCCTTCAGCGCCCTCGAACGCGCCGGCGAGCTAGGCCTGCGCGCGGAAAGCTTCTGGTCCGTGGAGAAGACCGCCGCCGGCGAATCAGAACTGCACAACCTCAGCGACACATCCATATCACTGGACAACCCCGACGCCACCCACCACTTCCTGCGCGAACGCTACGACACCGCCTCCTGTGAGGCGCTCGACGCCCTCAAGGAGCTCGTGAGGGACGGCGTATAAAAGGGCGGGCGCTTGGCGACGCCTCCCCTTTCCCATAGCAGCTCATGAAAACGTTGATCTCTCCGGTTACGCAGCGCAAAATCTAACTCAAGCCTCATTTTCAAGGAAGTAGAAATGCTTAAGCTTTTCATTGACGAGTCCTACCAACGCGATCACTATTACGTCGCAGGAGTCTTGGTTAACGAGAAGCAAGAATCGATCTTGATAGAACGGCTCGATAGTTTGGCTGATCACGCCCAAGCACGGAACCACTGGGAACACTCGCCTGAGTTTCACGGCCACGCGCTGATGAACGGTCTCGACGACTGGACTGATTTACGAGAGCACTTTGGAGCCTGCATAACCATATATCAATCAGTGATGCATGCTGTTCAAAACTCAGGAGCAAAAGTCTTTCTCGAAGGCGTTGACGTAAAACGTCTCAATGCACGCTACCGTTATCCCCAAAGCCCTCATGAAATCACACTGCGTCATCTACTCGAAAGAGTAAATGAGTATTGCGCAAGTTCAGGCCATCGATGCCAAGTCATTGCCGATACCGTGCCAGGACAAGACGAATTCAATGAAAGCATTCAGCGGTTTAGCGAAATTGAAACCCCTGGATTTCGCAGCCAACGCCTTCTCTGTGTTGAGGGAAACATCCATTTCATAGATTCGAGAACTCACCGCGGCATTCAGGCCGCTGACATGGCAGCTTATATCTTGAGGCGCCACAGAGAGGAAAACCACGGCAGTAAATCTGCAGCACGTGCCACTAGACGCCTCGTGAAAGCCTTGGGTCCTGCACTTGTACACGAGCGAAAATGGATTCCCTGAAATTTAAAGACCCCCGAAAAAGCTCTGGAGCCTACGCGGCTCCAGGCGACAACGCTCCGGTGGCCGGCTCGTCGTGCCTATATTCTAAACAATTCAGTAGTTGTAATTCAAGAGCTGATCTCCAAATACCGTTGCTACATAATAGGCTTATTCATTCCACTTAGCTCGGCGCATCCAAAACTCAAGCACCCACCACAGGACTTCGAATATTTAAACCAGTCTTCGCTGCGTATGTCCAGCACACCTGTCAGAATCAAGACATGCCTGTTGAAGCACGCGCCCTCTCCTTCCGGCGCCTGATGCGCGATTCCGCCGCCTGCTCCTTACACTCCTCGCGCCCTCCGGCATCACGGACGTGGGCCTGCGCCGCAGTGATACCCGCCTGCGCCTGCGCTACCTCAACCGCGCACCAGCACTCTCCGATATCGAAATCCCCCTCGCCGACGCAGCCAGACTCTTCCCCGACACCCCACCCCGGGTGCTCATCGTGGAGAACAAACAAACCTTCCTGACACTTCCCGCGCTTGCCGACGCCTCCCCTCCCACCATCGCCATCCTCGGCTCCGGCACCGCCGCTCACCAGCTCCACGCATTGAGCTGGCTGCACAAAGCCGACATCACCTACTGGGGCGACCTCGATGCCGCTGGCTTTGCC
The DNA here is from genome assembly GCF_001813175.1 of Corynebacterium sp. HMSC069E04. Classification (NCBI taxonomy): domain Bacteria; kingdom Bacillati; phylum Actinomycetota; class Actinomycetes; order Mycobacteriales; family Corynebacteriaceae; genus Corynebacterium; species Corynebacterium sp. HMSC069E04. Next base: position 234,604 of record NZ_KV811696.1, read on the forward strand.
ATCCTCAACGCCGTGCGCGCCCACTTCCCCCACACACACCACATCACTACTCATGGACCCCGCCACCGTCACCGCATTCCAGCACCTCGCCGTCCCCGACCCCGGCGACGGCTCCGCCACGCTCACCCACCTCACCACCGAAGAGCAGCGCGCCTACCGCCTGCTCTTCACCGAGGGCCGGCTGCGCATTGAGCAGGAGCGGATTCCGTTTGCGGATGCGTGTCCGGCAATTCATGCCAAAATCGGAGCAATCTAACGCTGCCAACTTCCCAAGGGCTCAAGAAAGAATGACCCCACCTGCCAGTAGCCCCACGGTGAGTGTCGAGCAGCTGTGCGAGTAGAAGGGCTGCCCCTGCCAAAACGAGATGCGCCACGCGTCCAGCGATGAAAGCCTTTGCTTTAGCGGCTCTTCCGGTTTCGGGGTGCGTAGCG